>JARLHU010000010.1 GCA_031292095.1 Desulfosporosinus sp. | reverse complement strand
TCTGATAAAGTTCCTTTGTTTCTAAGCTATCCTCAAATATGTTTACCCGTTCACAGGCTTTATTGAGGCGAGCAACATATTTAGCACCTCTGGTCTTAGAGAAAACTAACTCTCCAGCTGCTTTCAAATACCTCTCGATGATTTCGCTCTTTATTTGCTCGTCTCTCAAGCAATTTCTAATTCCTTGGATAAGTAACCAATTTATATGTTTGAAATCGTTTGCTTTCAAACCATGCAGAACAAATCCATATCGATTGCTGTCATTGACTGCGACAAGTGTCTTTCTGCGCTTCACCGTGATTAAATGCACGCTCCAACAAAATAAATCGTTTTCTTCAGTTCCTTTCCCAGGCACTATCCCCATCACGTCATTTAGTTTTTTTGTACAGCATATTTGCATTTTTCCCCTCCTAAGTCCAAGAACTTAATCGTATATCTAGTAAACGAGATTCTAAGCCTTTTTACATGTTCGCTTCGCTATGCTGCACGGGTTATATCCTCCTGTGTACAATTTACCAAGCCTCATTCCCACAAGAGCCGCGAGCTCTTTTATTGTGGTCACTCCCCTAGCAGATAAGGCTGATGCATCAGTGTTACGCTGAGCGTCGTAATCTGCGGTTTGCGTTTCTTCGGCCAAGGAAAAGCAGAGCGCCAGATTGCCCAGCCATAGGCAGGATCAAGGGCATAATGCTGGGTCACGCGCTTGGCCTCAAGGCCGTTGCCCTCTGGGAAGCAGGGATTCCATGACACGCCGCAGCCATGAGCGCCTGAAAGAACAGTTCCGTTCAACACAACCTTCGGATTCATATTGATGGCCAGCGGATTTTCTACGTCGATCTGCATCCGCTGTTCATCGGTAATGTCGCTTCCATCATTCTCAATAGAGAGCTTTCACTTGTCCATAAAGGAAAGGATGCGCTCAGCTGGAACCTGTAGGCAAAAGTCCACGACCAAGCCTTTACTGCAGGTGTAAATCGCTGGGATATGCCAGACTTCATCGTCCCAGACAAAATGCCTATCGAGAGAAATTTCCTTGCCAGCTCTTTCACGTCCATGATGCCCCCAAAAGTTGCCGCCCAGCCGATCACTTTCGCACCCTTGGGCGTGCTGAAGTAGTTGCGTTCGCTCTCGCCACGCTCCAAGCCAACGCGGGAGCCGTCAAGATTCAGTTTTAGATATCTTTCATAAGTGGTTGCCATCATGACCTCGCATTCTATTTATTCGCTGACTAATCGGGATTTCTGCTATACGAGTTCAGCTTTCCTTTTATATATTCCTTCGACATGCTGAGTTCTGACTTTTATTTTACGTGGGTTACCCGTGAGCGGAAAATCTGGCTTCCTAATTCTAATAGCTCGTATAACTGCAAACGCTTTCTATAGCCTAAATTCTTCATTATTCTGTAAAACCCTGCCAACCGCTGTTCCTTTTTACAATATTCTTGAAATGACAATTCTATGTGAAAAAAGAGCGAAGCCTAAGATTCACTTAGTTTCGCTCCCTTCATTAATTATCCGCTCAACTGAAACTCTCTCTCCGGTACTATCTTCATAACATCAGCTGAAATACAAAAACTTTCCGTTTCACCCTACAACACTAAGCCACAAACCTAAGCTTTCTTCAGTAGATCTGGTCACAAGTTTTAAAAAATTCCCGTACTCGCCAGTGGTATGTGCCAGGTCGAGGGAATCGGCTTCAGTAAGTATGCTTTTGGGACCTTATTGCGAAACATGAAGCTCTTATCTAAGCCATCTTTCCGGCACCTAAATCTCAGAAAAAACATCTGATAAAATTATCTCTAAACCCGGAAAGACAGTTGATTGAATAGTATCTCCCTGCTGGAGGCTCATTAGGTTGTCTATATCTCTTTCTTTAGAAAAAGAGTATTGAAGTATACTTTTATTTTCCGGGTTTACAACCCAGTATTCTAAAATACCGCTTTTCATATAGAGATTTAATTTTGCAGCCAGATCCTTGCCTTTGGTGGATGGAGACAATACTTCGACCACCAGTGACGGTATGCCTTCATACTTGTTCTTTTCATTAACCTTGTTTTCATCACAGATCACGATTACATCCGGCTGGACAACATTTGGATCTTCTTCAAACTTGGTCGCATAACCGAAAAGCCGTATATCCAACGGAGCAGTTAAGGACCGACAAAGTTTTCCTCTAAAATAGTTATTAAAGTGCCAAGATATTTCGTTAACAACCACCTGATGGGTAAAGGTAGGTGAAGCTAACAGATAAATCTCACCGTCGATCAGTTCGTACCTTTGATCAGAGGAATCAATCAGCTCCATATATTCTTCGTAGCTCACCGTCTTTGTCGGTTGATATCTTTTTGCTTCTTCATGTACAAAAAAATAGTCCGGTTCGTTATAGCGGATGAGTTTGGCAATACTCTTGCCGTTTTTGGTAATAACAATATCTTCCTTCTCTACGAGAGCAAGATATTTTCCAAACGCATTTTGCATATCTGTGGTATTAATACGCATACGATCACCTTCATCCAGAATTTCAACTTAGGTATTATTTTAGAGTATTTTAGCTATTTTGTCAATTATATTTTAGCTAAAACTCGAGCCAGACTAAGGCAGGGTCTCATATCCATATACAAACCGTTCCGAATGAAGCAGGAATATTCATACCGCAAATGAAAAAAGAAGCCAATACCGTGATATTTCAATTATTGGCTAAGATGCAAATAGGCATCTGTTTCAACAGGTTGGCTATTAAACCTGTCATGAAACAGATGCCCTATTCTTTCATATTTCTTATTAAAATAATAGACATAACTTGACTATTTCGTTTTACAGCCCGATACTGCTACTTGCTGCTGTTTGGTTTGTCAGGAACAGTCATCTCAATCAAGCCAAGTTCCAGCGCGGGGCGCAAATAATTGTTGCTGAACGTTGGACGGTGCTTAAGTCCAAGCCGCTCCAAAAGCTCTTTTGCGGACAGCGAGTGTTTCGCTGCCTAAAGCGGACATCAGGCGCTCAACTTGATCGGTAACTTGATCGGTAACTTGATCGGTAACTTGATCGGTAACTTGATCGGTAACTTGATCGCGAACTTGTTCGGTTTGCTCTGGTGAATTTGGGACCGTACATGCGCCGGTACTCCTGCAGATCGGCCGCTACTGGAACAACAACAGCGTCCACCGCGATTTCCCAGCCTGATGTATCCGAAGCTTCGGGGATGTGCTCCTTACTGCGTATCTTCGCCGGGACGAGCTTGTCTGCTCCACGTCTCATCCTTAAGCCACACATTCAAAAGATCGCAAACTTTATTCTTATAAGTGATATACGTCTCCTTGTCATTGGGGGCGATTTGGAGCAGCTCATGCTTCTTTATTGTCATTATCCAGTAGAATCCAATGAACAATTATTAATGCAATATTCTCCGACCTCGACTTTGTCCACTTATTAGTAAAAAGCAATCCATCTCTATAATTCAATGCGCATTTCTTAATGCTCTCCTCAATCCAATTCTCGTTCTTAACTTTATCACTACTACTTCATTTGCAGTATGGTAAATCAAAACATTATCCTTAGATTCCAAAAGCTCACGCGTTGCTTTATCATCTGCTATAGGCCCAATTACGGCTATTTCATCCACATACTCCTTGTCGTTTTCAATATGTGATTTTAGGACTTCAAACTTAACAAACTGATTGGGATAAGTATTTCTCACCTCATTCCACGTCATATAAAAACACCTTCCCAAAATTTAGTATAAATTAGTATATCATAAAAATTAAAGCTTCAATAGCCAACCCTAGTCAGCGAAAACAAATGGGAATAAGAACTTCGTAGAACGTCTCGCATTCTCGATGGCCCTGAGTAGTATCTTTATGTTGTATGGTTTACTCCCCTGACTGGTATAGTCTGCTAAACCATAATAAGGAGGATCACAATAGAAAACAGTTTTTTCACGATCATTACCATTCCCAACCAAACATGGATGCTCTTGTAACCTGTCTTTTCTTTGAGCTTGTCACATTCCAATTGTTTATTCTCGACAGTCTGCTCAAGTGCCCGGTTGGAATTCTGCAAATCGTCTTCCTTCGACTTCAGGTTGTCGCGCTCCTTTGTCAGCTAAGTGTTTTTGTCCTTTTCACCGTCCAGAGCCTTCTGGAGATCAGTTTTTCCCTTCAGGGCCCAGTCCCGATCCTGAAATGCCTGTTCCCTGACCTGAAGATCTTGCTCCCGCTCCTTCACTGCCTTCTACCGTTCCCGAACGGACATGCCGAAATTCAAGCGGCCTGTCAATTAGGAGGAAAGGATGTGAAATAGTAAACTTACATTCAAAAGGGTTTTATAATGTTTTGATTTAATCAAAAAAACACTGCAATCCCTTGCAGTGCCAACATTTCATCTGGAGCGGACGACGAGATTCGAACTAGCGATCCTCGGCTCGGGAATTCGATTCCTACCCTTTTACTTAATTCTTTCTAACATCATTAAGGCTTGTCTGACAAGGTTTTAAAGCTTTAGATATGATTAACCTTTTGTCTTTTTGATTCATTTTTTATCGTCTTTGTCGTCAAAATTGTCGTCATGTTTTTTGCCCTTGATAAGGTATTATAAATCAAGTTCTTCTCAAGTTACCTAATCCACACTTCACCTCTGATTTCAGTGGAGCCATAGTCAGAATCGAACCGACAACCGTGTGGTTGTTCGTAAGATAGTATGAATTACTTTATTTTCTTCGTCGTCTACACGGTATTCATGTGCGACAGGTTTGTAGTCCGTCTTATATTTTTGATACTTTTCACCTTGAGGAACTGATTCCTCCTGATCCAAATCGTCCGTGTATTCGATTGGCTCTGTGCAGATG
>JARLHU010000090.1 GCA_031292095.1 Desulfosporosinus sp. | reverse complement strand
TAGTTAACATATATACTACGGATTTCATTAACAGTTTCAAGCCAAACGGCTCGACTAATCATAATGATCTCCGGACGTTCGATACAATCAAATAAAACATCTTCCATAGAGCAACCCCCCTTGCTAATAGTACCATAAACAGGGTCGCTTGTCAGGTTAAAAATGAAATTATCACCATTAATTATTGCGCTAGACCTTGGTATAGCTGGATCTAAGTTTCCGCCAGTGGCAATGGTTCCGAGGTTCAGGGGAGGTGCTGGTCACTCCTTAATGCCATACCATGTCCAGAGTTCTGATGTTCATCAATATCTCGCAAACACACATAATGAACATTAGCATTCAAGCGATCAAAGTGGGGGCGAAAATGCAAAGATCCTTCTCTGACTTTCTTTGCCAACTCGCTTACTTCACGTACACGCAAGCGTCCCAGCCAGTCTAATCCCTGAATTTGGTCTGACAACACAGGTGGAACTTTATCCCATTCTTCCAGACCCAGCACAAAGACCTCAAACCCTTCCTGAACTCCCGATTGCGGTTTTTTTTTCTGAATTACTTTTATTCCCTCTGGATTAATGTAAAAAGTCTCCATCGCACTTCTCCTTCATCCATCCATTATACCGACTTTTTCTTTTCTTAGTCAAAACTATAACAACAGTATAAGTCTTAGCGTATAAAATAGGCACAATCGGTGTTACACTTTTATCGAAGGACTCCTCCAATTCAAATGTCAAGACTATACTTAAGGAGACAAAACGCATGATTAAAGCCGCTATTTTTGATTTAGATGAACTTATTATTGATCTAGAGAGGATCCATAAAGCTGCAGAACGTCAAATTTGCAGAGATTATGGTCATTCCTTCGATACCCTCTCCGAAGACCTCCGCTTTAACTCCTCCGGACTACGAGAAAATGATATTTTAGAACGAATAAAACTGGAATTAAAACTCTCTGCACCCTTATCTGATATGATTCTACGCAAGCAAACCCTTTTTTCCGAGCTGATAATCGGCGAAGTACTCCGACCTATGCCCGGTGCCCTTGAAGCGATCAGCTCTCTAAAGGCACACGGTTATCGTTTAGCCCTAACCTCTTCAGGGTCCCGACCAAGGGTCGAGATGGTGCTCAAAGGATTAGGCATTTTAGGTATCTTTGACATAACTGTTTGCGGCGAAGACGTTCGGCACGGCAAACCGGACCCCGAACCATACCGCCTGACTGCCGAACGTCTCAAGATATCCCCGCTCGAAGGGGTGGTTTTTGAAGACGCCGATGTTGGGATTCAATCAGCAAAAACAGCAGGTCTATGGTGCATTGGGGTCCCAAATCCTGCTGCCGCGACAACGCAAACACTAAAACAGGCAGACCTAGTTCTCCCTGCTCTTACGTGTTTCTCTCTAGACCTCTTAGAGAGGGTCGCCGAGGTCCGCGAGACACGTCCTCAGCCATGCGGTCATCGTGCCAAACTAGGGATTTAAACCCTTGATCCCAGCGAACAGGGGCAGGGTACCCAATATGGATGGTCCAGTGTTACCGAAGCCAAGGATGGTGGAAGGAAACCTTGTCGCTACGCCCCCAGTAGCAAGACGGTGCACATGAAATGTGCCGTCTCCCAAACCGTCATCACCCTCCACGAATACATAACTCTCTCCAAAGCCGAACTAAACATCCACCGTCCCCCCTTCATTCCAAGCCCGGGACGCAGTGTGACACAGCGCGACGTCTTTACGTAAGCAGACTAGCAAACCTCCGTTCAAGCGACCGACCCCAAACACGGGGCAGCGCACAAGGATGTGCGCTGCCGCCAGTGAGCCAAGGATGGCTCATCTGGCGGGCACCCCGCACCCCAAAGCAGGAGCTTGAATGGTTAGTTTGCTCTGCGTCGTAAGCACCGAGCGCTCTGTCACACAAGTCCTCCCCTAAGTTCCAAAAAACATACTGCTACTTTTTCCCTCTTCGAAAAGTCTCTTAACAACAGCGCGTGCCGTCTGAGGGTTCACTTTCCAATAACTAATATCGTTTTCAATCAGGAAATTTCCTGGTAAGGTTTGGGATGTGATCTCTGGCGTTTCAAACTGGAGTAGGACATTAGCCAACGACCATAGCTGACCTACTGAAAGGTTTGTTTCTACAGACTTTGATATTTGAGGAATCAGCCAAGGCAATTGAGCAATAGTTTTGACTTTCATAAATTCTTTTCCCATGGCTTTTAAGATGGTCTGTTGCCGCACTGTCCTCGCTATATCTGCTAAGGTATCTTGACGGAACCTTGCATATTGTAAAGCCTGTGTACCATTTAAACGTTGTGTTCCTTTGGCAAGGTTTATCACACCATCTACCCTGTCTCCTGTAACATAATGCATATCCTTTTCAACGGTGATCGTTATTCCACCCATTGTGTCAATAATCGATTTAAATCCTGTAAAATTCGTAAGAACATAGCCATCAATAGGCTGTCCAGTAATGCCTTCGATCAAAGCTGTTGTCGTTTTAAATCCTTGACCGAATCTTGCTGCCGCATTAATTTTGTTCTTTCCGTACCCTGGAATAATTACTTGGGTGTCTCGTGGGATGGAAAGGAGGGCCACTTTACCATTGTCGGTATTCATACTGACGAGGATTAGCGAGTCCGTGTTACTATGCGAAGTTTCACCTGGGCGACAATCCACTCCAACTAACAGCACTGTAAAACGATTCCTCTCCAAAGCAGAGATCGCCTCACCAGAAGGGTCATTAAAGTTATCTACTATCGGTTCAGTCTTGGCGCTTGATTCTTCCATTTCCGGCTTACTCCCAAGCAAGATGGATTTCTTATCCCCAGCGACTGGACTTGCAAGAATAGCACCCAAGACTAAGCTAGTACACAAAAAAAATGAGCATAGCTTGAGTATTGCATAAAGCTTTAAGACCCAGGAAATCGGCTTACCTGCATAATTATTTCCCTGCATCCAAGTCCACTCCATTCAAATATCTTTTCAGTAGCATCAAGCAATTCTAAATAAAATATTCCGGGTTGCAAAATGAAATATTTAGAAGATACAACATTAAAGATAGAAACATAGGTAGCAGAGCAATTTAATTTTACATATAATGCCAACAAGAGGAGGGATCGCTATGGACTTCATAAAAAATATATTCTGTAAAGATAATAAAGCTGTAAAGATTGACACTATCCCAGAAAAGAGTATCACCGTTTCCAACGATTATCTTGAAGGTACTTTACAAAATACTCTGGAAAACGTTCCAGCCGCACCAACCTCGATTAATCTTATGAGTAAATTCCTCCGCACCCAAAAATCATCCTTTTCAGAGCCTCCTGAGACTCTTCATGAAAATGAGGCTTGGGCACCTGAAACTGAATTCGTCGGACTTTTTCGTAAACGCAGGCACCATATTATGGAGTAATCTTCCTATTTTACTGATCCCCACTAACAAATTTAGCGCTGTGTTTTAATAACCGCTGCCCTCTCTTCACTATGACTTCATCAAGCTCATTTTGTTAGTAGTGGGTGATTTAAAAGAAAGGGGGGACTGCATTGAACCCTGGATCCACGCGTATATATGCACCTGTGTTACGAGGTCCTCTACTTTTCCATCAAAATACCGCGCCTTCCGTTCCCACTTATTATGCTACTCGTCCAGTCACTGCTTCATCAGCGTCTAGTTTAATTCTCCCCACGCCTTCACCCTATACTCGTCCTGCACGAAGTAAGCTTCAATCCCCCATCCCAACTCATCCCCAATTCTATCCTCAATCGTATCCTTATTATTCGGCTTTGCCTAGATCCACCTTTCCTTCACCGCTGCCCTATTCTTATACTGTTTCCAACACCGCTTATATGCCGACAGGTGCCTCCAATGGATTAGCACTCATTTTAGTCGCAACTCTAATATTGGTCGCACTTGATCTTATGATTGTTCGCCCACAGAAATCGAGGTACTGAGTTCGAAATTCACTGACCGATTGTTATCCATCACATTGTTAGGCATATGAAAGAAAATAACAAGTCAAAGATGCCAAGGATATTTTGTGTCAGACTATGAGGTATGTTTTACCTCATAGTGGGGCTATTAGGTAAACATACCGACGCAGTATGACGCGAAATAGACTGGCATACTGACTTGTTATTTTTTTGAATGTGCCTAATGTATTTAAATATAAAAACGGTAACAGAAGTAGGTCTTCTGTTACCGCACATAAGCACGCAACAATGATAATAGACAACTGATTAAGCTCTCCGTTTTTCTTGCTTACCATCATGTATACCCAGGTTAATACTAACCCCAGTCGTAGTAGACCACTTTCCACACCGATCTCCCCACTTTGCCAAACTTATCCCGTCCTGCATAATCTCTACAATTTCGCAACGATTTGCACACCCGGAACATTCGAAGCTTTTTGCTTGAAATTGAGTCTCTCCCAAGTGTAACCCCCGAAATCTAGTCCTTGCTTCTGGTCGCATTCCCACTTTTTCTTGCGCTAAATAGGCTGCACCTAAGGCACCCATAACGCCATAATGTTCTGGCACAATCATGGGTTGACCTAACTCATCTTCAAAGGCTTTACGTATTCCGGGGTTGGCGGCCACGCCCCCTTGAAAAAAAATCGGGCCCTGGATGTCTTTATTTTTACCCACGTTATTTAGATAGTTCCGAACCATCGCCTGACATAAACCTGCTAAGATATCCGGGAGCGGATGCCCTAACTGCTGTTTGTGAATCATATCCGATTCAGCAAAGACAGAGCAACGCCCTGCAATCTGCACAGGATGTTTTGCTTGCAGGGCTAGTGGACCGAACTCTTCGATTGGAATGCCTAACCTCGCCGCCTGCTGATCCAAAAACGACCCCGTCCCGGCTGCACAGACGGTATTCATCGCAAAATCAGAAACGACCCCATCCCGAAGAATAATGATTTTCGAGTCCTGCCCTCCGATTTCAAGGATAGTTTGCACCTCTGGATTAACTCGCGAAGCCGCCACAGCGTGAGCAGTGATCTCGTTTTTGACGACATCAGCCCCCAATAAGGTTGCAGCAAGCTGGAGCGCACTTCCCGTGGTTCCGACCCCGACAATTTCTGCCGAGTTTCTCATTTTACTTCTTAATAGTTTAATCCCTTCTTGAATCGTTTGCATAGGCCGCCCTTGAGTTCTTAGATATAAAGTCTCTTCCACCCTATTATCTGATCGCAACAAAACTATATTCGTACTAACTGACCCAACGTCGACACCCAGAAAGTATTTATCTTCCCCCAACACCGAACACTTCCCCTCTTGTTTGTCCAATTCCTCGTAGCAGGCGTGGCCTTTCCAGAAGGTCCACAAACGCTTCCAGACGGGTTTGCATACCTGCCTGTCCGGTATGTTCATCGACGATAAGTGTCATAATTGGTACCTTATACGCTTCTTGAACTTTTGGTAAAACACTGGCGGCTACAATCTCTGGCATGCAAGATAGAGGAAAAATCTGAATAATTCCATCAAAGCCTTCCCGCGCAAATTTCACGGCTGCTCCCACCGTTTCCTGACCATGCCCCCCTACAAAATGGGGTAAAAATGGTTTGGCATGACCTGGATACGATCTGATAGACCGGTATCCTGGAGCAAGACCTTGAAATACATGATTCCCGACCCACCCCGAAAGATAGATGGAACGATCCACTATTACTCCCAAACGTCCCAGCTCTTGCTCGAGACCTACCGAGGTATAAGGATCAAGAATCGTGTAGATCTCGCCTATAATCCCGATGCGGAGTAGTTTATTAAACCTTTCTGAAGAATTATCACCCTTCTCTTGACGTTCATAAATACTATCTTGTACCCAACGGACTGTGGTCTGAACCCCTTTGACCGTCATTGTTTGCGCGAGGCGCTTTTTAGCGTCTTCATAAAGTTTTTCGGTTTCCATTGGATTAGGTAGTCTCGGTCTTGCTGCATGAATCAGATCTTCAACTCGGTCTAAGGCGACACTTTTCAGATAGGCAAAGCGTAAGGCCTTGAGGATTTTTACCCAGGAATTCTTCGATCCTGCTAAATAGCGGATACGACCCGCCAACCCCAGCATACTTCCATCGGGTGGCTCAAGCGTCACTACATCGTAATCATATCCTGCATCCCCAAGGATCTGCCGTTCCATTTCGCCGTAATAACCAAACCGACAGGGGCCAATCCCCCCAGTAATCACGATCGTATCCGCCCCTTGATCCGCCGCTTCAATATAATTACCAAGATTTAATTTTAAAGGCAGGCAGGCTGATTCCGGTGATAACTTTGTGCCTAGATTCAAGGTTCGCTTACTGTTGAACGGCGGAACTACCACCTCAACATTGAGGGATTCGAAGAGTGTTTGAATCACGATCCAGGCGTTCCCCATATGTGGAAACGTAACCTTCATGAATTTTCCTCCTTTCGACCATGTCCAAAAAGGCTTCAAGCCGAGTGACCAGGCCTGCCTCCCCGCTGTGTTCGTCTAGAGTAACCACCATATAGGGCTTATGCCGTTCTCGAGCTTTGCGAG
>JARLHU010000089.1 GCA_031292095.1 Desulfosporosinus sp. | reverse complement strand
TAATAAGGTGAGTATTAACAAAATAGGGATTGAACCGGATGTCGTTGTAGAATTACCCAAAGGGCAATCAGCCACCATTTTACCCACAGACACGAGCTTTGACCCGCAACTACAAAAAGCTCTACAGACGTTACAAGAGAAACTAAAATAAGGGATTTGATCGACACACTCTAATGGGGTGTGTCTTTTTTTGGGCACAATTGCCTTGGTCTAAACATTACCAACTCTGAAAACCAAACCGCCATTTCAAGCACTCAACGTGTTTGCTAATCAGACTAATTGAGCACTCCGGGCACGTTGGCGTTACTTCATTGTTAGTTTGTTCGACTATATGTTTCCTTGGGAGCAGCACGATAATTGCATTGGTTCACTATCTTTAATGAGAAAATTGCTAAGAGTATAGGTTGGGGGAAATTAGAATAATCATTTATAAAGAAAGTATTAGGGATAAAGAGGATTTTCTTACATCTTGTAGAATTATTAATGATAAATCAATTAGTGAAGCACTCATTTGAATTAGTGGGTGCAGTTGAAGTGTTGTTATCGTGTATGGAGAAATTAATTAAGCGATAATTGTGAATACAGAAGGTCTAAAAAATGAAAATAGATAAGGAAATAAAAAATGATTAATTTAGAGTCTTTGGAGATTATAAAGCTTGAAGATTATGACGGACTTAACACATTAGTTAATGAAGAATATTTACATGAGCATTTTATTAATGAATTTAAGCAAAGAATTGGGCTAAAAGTTAATAAAATAATAATAGAGTATCCATATTATGATAAAGATTATTTAAGTACTTATTATATTTACTACTCTAAAAAGCATAAAATATTTTCCAAAAACTGTTATAGATTACATTTTTTTAAAAATGATTCGTATTACGGATATTTTACATTAAGACCAACTGCTCATTATACTAAAATAGGAAAATCATATGTTTATCCCAAGTTGCTATTAAATAATAAAGCTTATTTGATTTTAGGTGACTTTGAAATTCAGTTTGCAGGAAATGAAGTAAGCGTTAATGTATTCCCATGGATGTATCAGGAGACAGATATATCCGTTTGTGCTCATGTTGCTACTTGGTCAATCATTAGGTACTATGGTAACAAGTACAAAAACTATGCAGATGCTTGTATGGGGGATGTGATAGAAAAAACTCCTGAATTTATGAATAGAAAAGTTCCATCTAAAGGATTAAATTTATTACAGATCCCGGGGATACTAAGGCAATTTGGTTTTTCACCGCTACTAATTCAACAACAATTAACAAAAGAAGATGAATTTTATGACGAATTAATTGCATATATCGAATCAGGCATACCGTTTATTGGAGTTATGACCAAAAAACATCATGCAGTTTCAGTTATTGGTCATGGAGATATAGACTATACTCTATTGAATCAGAAAACAGGACAAGGTTTGATTAGCAATTCCGAATTAATCAATTCATTAATTATTAATGATGATAATTTTCTTCCATATATTGAAGTAACAAAAAAATCTGCACCAGCACAAAATAATGTCGCAAGTTATAATATAGAAGACATCGACTATGCAATCGTTCCATTATATGATAAGATGCAGTTAGAATATGGTTTTGTTAAAATAAGGGTAAACGATTATATAAATTTAGGGAATTTGAGTTATATTTCCGACAAAGTAGTTAGAATATATATAACCTCATCTAATTCTTTAAAGAAAAAAACATTTAATTCAGCTACTATGAATAATGAATTAAAGAATTTGATTTTACGAATGAACATGCCAAAATTCGTTTGGTGTGTAGATATTTCTAGTATCGAAGAGTATAAAAATTCGTTAACTTCTGGAAGGATGATAATCGATACTACTGCTAGCACATTTGATCTTGAACCATGGCTACTAATTCATGATAATATTGAGATATTATATAAAGACAACGGTAAATTGATGAAAGAAGATATTTCTATAAATCCATACGAAATTTACAAAAATAATTTAAGGGAGGTATAGTTGTGCCTATATTAGTATTAGATAAAGATCAGTTTTCAAAATTAGGTAATGCTGTTCCAATTGAAAGGATCGCAAATGATAACTATATTAAACAGGCTGAAGAAAGTAATAAGAAAATTCGGTTGAAAATTAATGAATATGCTCAGGCTTATGAGAATGCTGCTAATTATTTTGTTAAATAGCTCCTTGGTGGGCTTTTTTTTTTATTCTTTTCCACGTGACAGGTCACGTGGAGTGCTTGATAGTGCTATATCAGTGATGCGTGGAAGCCTTGGAATGAGCGGGTTTGAGAAGGTATATAGTCTTTTTATAGTGACAGTGTGTTTGGGGGAATATATAGATTTTAGGAAGCCAGATCATTTTGACGGTCTGGCTTTTGGTTTTCAGGAATTAGCTTTGCTTAAAAAAGGTATTTAGTAAAAAGTGTGGAATTCATATGAGGTAACACTTATTTGATAAGCTAGTTTCAGAATACGCATAATAATAGGTAAAGACATAAGTAAGTAGGAGACATATCCTAACTATTCAATTCCATCAATATCAGGTAACAACAATCAGTTGATATGTTGCAATTTAGCTTGAGAATGAGTATTATATCAATAAGTGTATACATTTATGAATTTGAAAATGTGTATATGAGGGAGGAGATTTTATGGCTGAGAAAATAGAAAGATTATATTCTGCATTAGATGTAGCAAAATATGTTATCAATAAATGTACTGCGGAAAATCGCCCAATCAGCAACTTGCAATTACAAAAGATATTATATTTTGTACAAAGAAAATATCTTGTAAATTATGGTAGAGTTTTATTTGATGATGAAATTCAGGCTTGGCAATTTGGACCAGTTGTGCCGGAAGTATATTATCAATATTGTGGTTTTGGATCAATGGCTATTACAATGAACTATCTGATTGATATGGATGCTGATGATTCTAGCCAAATCGGGGCTACCGTAGAAGAAAAACGCTGTAAAAATCCATGGGATTTGGTAGAAGAAACACATAGTGAAGGAAAAGCATGGGCTTCTATATATCGTAATGGATTGGGCAATCATATGACAATACCTGTTGAGTTGATAAGGACAAGAGGGTAATAGTGTTTGATAACTGATAAAATAGATGGGAAACGCGATAAGTTTAAAATGCTTTTGTTTAGGTTGGCGGAGTCTCAAATCACTTTGAGTTCACCTAAAGAAAAAAGTAACATTTATATTGAACTTGAAGCTATCTATAATAGTCCATATATAGGAGAATTTAGGCATTTTTATTCTGATATTTTTGCAGTTTTATCACAAATAGACAAAGATTCGTCGTTAGGTAATACGGAAATATTGAGTCAGAATATGGATATTGTTAGGCGGGGATACAAACCAAAAAATAAAGATAAGGTTACAGTAAAACTTATTGATATTAGTAAACAGATTAATAAGTTATATGACCATATTAATTTGGATATAGCAAGGCTCAATTATTCTAAAACAATAGAATCTCGAAGCCAGACTGAGTTGCTGAAAGTAACTGAAACTTTGAATGAGATTGAGAAATCAGTATTAACAATGAAAGAAAATATTAATAAAGCTGATGAAATGCAAAAGCAGTATATTACTATTCTTGGTATCTTTGCATCGATTGTTTTAGGTTTTACAGGAGGAATAGCCTTTTCTACATCTGTATTAGAAAATATTGCTAAGGTAAGTATATATAGAATTGTATTAATTGCAACTGGTTTAGCATTTGTATTAATTAATGTTATATATATCTTGACAAGATTTATTTTAGAAGTAAATAAGAAACAAAATGAAGTAATAAAATATCCAAAGTTCATGAAAATGTTAAATGGAATATGTGTCGGTGCTGTAGTAGTTATAATTATTTGCTGGTTTTTTGATGTCGGTAGAGCAGCTGAGATATTTAGAAATTGGATTTATTAAAGCCATATAAGCGGGTTGAGAAGGCGTATATTCTCTTGTTAGGGTAAGAGTGGCGTAAAGGGGAATATAATATCTTGTATAGTAAAATAGCATCTGCTGGATCAAGGCAGGTGCTTTTTAATATGAGGTGGGTATAAAAAAATCTCTGAAAAGTGGCGAACTAAGATATACTAATAGGCTCTTTCTCAAGGACGATGCTGTGTTAAACAAATTGGTAGTTATCTTTCTTGAAATCCTTGATATGACTGTATTGTGTTTTTCTAGTTTCGTTGAAATCATCTCATTTGAGAAAGAGCCTACTAATATGCTATCACGGGTTTATGCTAAAGGGGTATATGGTACGGGGGATAATATTTCAGATTAATGTCCATGGGGTATGGTAGAATGATAAGTATGCACCGGATGTACTGACAAGTAACAAATAATAATGGCAAGAAGACTTGGCATTATGGGGCCGTTTCGAAGAATTATGAATGCAGAAAACCTGTTGATAGGCGTTCACTACCGTAAAGATATTAAGGAAATATAGTTTGATAAAAGCAATACATTATTGGGGGCTAAGTATGATAACACCATTTCATGCCAAGTATTATGCTAACGAACTTATACATAAAAAATCATATAATAGCAATGAGCGATTATCCGCCTCTTTGTTCGATGCTTCTCTTGCGATAAATCCGCATCAAATTGATGCGGCCTTATTTGCATTTAAATCGCCACTTTCAAAAGGAGTACTTCTTGCTGATGAAGTAGGGCTTGGAAAGACAATTGAGGCTGGTCTTGTCATGTGTCAGCTATGGGCAGAACGGAAAAGAAAGCAAATAGTTATATGCCCAGCTTCTTTAAGAAAACAGTGGAGTCTAGAGCTTTCTGAAAAGTTCAATCTAAATTCTACGATACTTGAAAGTAGAACTTATAACGAATATTTGAAAAACGGAAATACAAACCCTTTTGAGCAGTCGGATATAGTTATAACTTCATATCATTATGCTAGTAAAATGTGTGTCGAAATTGCGGTAGTGAATTGGGACTTAGTGATTATCGATGAAGCTCACAAGCTTAGAAACTCATACAAAGTGAGCAATAAAATGGGACAAGGGATAAAGTTTGCTACAAAAGGCAAAAAAAAGCTATTACTTACTGCTACACCACTCCAAAATAATCTAACAGAGCTTTTTGGGCTTTCAACAATGATTGACGAGCATTTATTTGGTGATGTGAAAACATTTAGAGATAACTATGTTAACAATGAAAACACCGATGACTTAAAGGACAGATTATCGCATTTTTGCAAGAGAACTCTTAGAAAAGACGTAATGGAATATGTAAAATATACTGAGCGATTTCCAATTGTTAAGGAATTTTCAGCCTCAGATGCAGAGCAAAAGCTGTATGATGGCATATCAGAATTCTTACAGAGAGACAACACATACGCTGTACCATATAGACAAAAACACATTACCACACTTGTAATAAGAAAAGTGCTTGCTTCGTCCACGTGGGCAGTGCTCCAAACTCTACAAACAATCATGGACAGACTTGTCAAGATAAAGGAAGGCATGCTTGACTTAAATAGCGAAATTGAAAATATTGTAGATGAAGATGAACGTGAGATATTAGAAGAAACCATTGAAGAATTTGACGATGAAGAAGTATTGGATATTGTGCAAGAAATAAACAATAAGAAGCTTAATGCTGAGATAGAAATTCTAGATAACTTTATAAAAATGGCTCAGAGTATCACTACAGATACAAAGTCAGTAACTTTGCTTGAAGCTTTAAATATTGGGTTTAATGAGATGGTTATTCGTGGCGGTGATAGAAAGGCTCTTATTTTTACTGAAAGCAAGAGAACACAGGAGTATTTAAAGCGTTTCTTAGAATCAAGTGGATACCGTGGTAAAATTACCATTTTCAATGGTACGAATAGTGGTAAAGAAGTAACGGATATATATAGAAATTGGTATGAGAGAAATAAATACAATGGTAGGATTAGTGGTTCACCTACTGCAGATAAGAGAAACGCTATTATTGAATATTTTCGTGATGAGGCTGAGATTTTGATCGCAACTGAGTCGGCAGCTGAAGGGGTGAACTTGCAGTTCTGCTCCCTGGTAATTAACTATGATTTGCCTTGGAATCCGCAAAGAATTGAACAGAGAATTGGTCGTTGCCACCGTTATGGACAGAAAAGTGATGTTGTTGTTATAAACTTTATTAACAATAGAAACTACGCTGATGTCAGAGTACATGAATTGCTCGATGAAAAGTTTAATCTTTTCAGAGGCGTGTTTGGTTCAAGTGATGAAGTGTTAGGAACGGTTGAATCAGGTGTTGATTTCGAACAAAAAATTCTTGGTATATATCAAAAATGTAGAAAACAAGAGGATATTGAACGAGAATTTAACAAGCTCCAAAAAGAAATGGAAGACAAAATCAAAAAGACAATGAAAAAAGCAAGAGATGTGCTTTTCGAAAATTTTGATGCTGATGTTCATGGACGATTAAAGCTTAGTGTCAATGAATATTTGGATAGGTATTCAAGGCTATTTTGGAGTGTTACAAAATATGAGCTTGATGGTAAAGCAAAATTTGATGATGTAAATAAAATATTTGTGCTTATAGATCCAATCGGAACCTCTGTAAGGGGTTTATATTGCCTTATTTCAAAAACCGATGAAATAAGAAATGGAACTATCTATCGTATGAGCCATCCTCTTGGTCAGTTTGTATTATCAGAGGCTATAAACGAGGAAATGAAAAACGGGAAGGTTACCTTTAACATAACACACCATAAAGGATATAAGGTTAGCCAAGCCGAGCAATTAAAAGGCAAGTCGGGCTTTATGACATTGTATAAATACTCTATTAATTCCTTTGATAACGAGGAGTATTTACTGTTTTGTGGTATCACAAAAGATAGTGTTATGTTGGCTCCAGAACAATGTGCAAAGTTGTTTGAATGTAGCGGTAGTTATATTACAAGTGTTAATATACCAGAGCAAGTAATAACTGTAATGGACAAAGAGATAAAGCAATATGCAAGTGGCACCCTTGAGCGAGCCAATGAGCAAAATTTGACCTATGTTAAAGAGGAAGAAGAACGCCTTGATAAATGGACTGAAGATATGATACATTCCCTTGAGAAAGAGCTTGTCAATGTTAAGCTTCAAATCAGAGATAGTGATCGAAAACTGCGAGGAGCAACAAGCACTGCCGAACACTTGGAAATTCAGGAGAAGTTACAGGAGCTTAATAAAAAGAAAAGAACAATGCGGGCAAGGCTTGAAGAAAATGAAGAAGCCATAATGGATAAACGGAATGATTTGATTCGCGAGATTAAAAAGGGTATGGAAACCAGCACCAAGCTAATTGAGCTTTTCACAATAGAATGGGAGGTAATTTAATATGACTGAAAATCAAAAAAAGCTTATGAAGATACTAGAGGTGATGTTCCAGTTTGACCAAGCTGATTTAGACTTTGGAATATATCGAATAATGGCTATGAAGCGCGAGGACATTAAAAGATTCCTAAACAAGGACTTAATGGCACAAATAACTACTGACCTTGAGTTATTGCTTAACATAAACGGGGCAAATGAGCTTAATAGAGTAAATAAAGAAATTGAAGACGCTAGAGCAATGGCAGTTAGCGATGCTATAAAAACTGCTATGATTGCTGGGCTTGAGGAAAAGAAAAAGACATTAAATTCAAAGGACAGCATCGCAGATGTTGAGGGCGATATTTATTCCCATTTAACAAACTTCTTTGAGAGATACTATGATAATGGAGATTTTATATCTCAACGCAGATATAAAGACGGAGCTTATGCTATCCCTTACGAAGGCGAGGAAATAAAGCTTCATTGGGCAAATTCTGATCAGTACTACATAAAGACAAGTGAATATTTCAAGGATTATATCTTTAAAACAGGTTATGGTAATAGTGTTCATTTTAAGATTGTAGAAGTGGAAACTGAAAATGATAATAATAAGGCTAATGAAAAAAGGTTTTTTCAGCTATATACATTGAAACCGTTTGATGTCATAGACAAAGAGCTTATTATATACTTTGAATATAAAAATGGCGGTAAGAAGAATCAGAACGAGTGCATGGCCGAAGTTATTACTGCTTTTTCAGAGGCAGCTTCTGTATATCAGGACTATTCATCTCTGCTTGCGGTTAAGGATGGAAAATCTCTTCTTGAAAGACAGCTGATAATATATACAGCACGTAATACTTTTGATTATTTTATACACAAGGATTTAGGAAAGTTCTTAAACCGGGAGCTTGATTTTTACATCAAAAACGATGTTATTTTTCTTGATGATATTGAAGAACAAAATGATGGAAAAACCAAGCAGTATCTTGTCAAAGCTAAAGTTATCAGGAAAATAGCAAGAAAGATTATCGCCTTTTTGGCTCAAATAGAGGATTTTCAAAAAAAACTTTGGCTTAAGAAAAAGTTTGTAGTTGAAACTAATTATTGCATTACTTTAGATCGGGTACCTAAAAAGTTTTATGATGAAATTATCGCCAATACTGCTCAAATAGAGGAGTGGAAAAAGCTATTTTCTATTCATGAAATTGAGGGAGATTTATCGACAGCTGCATATAGTGAGCCATTGACGAAGGAATTTCTAGAGAAAAATAAGTTTTTGGTATTGGACACAGCTTTTTTTTCTGATGAGTTTAAAGAGAAATTAATTGAAAGTATTGATGATTTGGATGAAAATCTGGATGGCTTGCTTGTTCATAGTGAAAACTTCCAGGCTTTGAATTTAGTGCAAGAAAGATATAAAAATCAGATAAAGTGTATTTATATTGATCCACCCTACAATACGGGGGGTGACGGGTTTTTCTTCAAAGACAATTACAAACATTCCTCTTGGATGACGATGATTGTTGACCGTCTTAGAATGTGCTACAAAATTTTAAAAGACGATGGTGTTATGTATTCGAGTATAGATGCAGTTGAACGTAGTCGTTTAGAAGCTGCCCTGAACATTTGTTTTGACGCTGATAATAGAGTTGAAGAAATTATCTGGGCACAGAACACAACAAAGAATCAATCACCCACTTTTTCTACCAATCACGAATATGTGGAGGTATATGCAAAAAACCTTGAAGTAGTAAAAAAAGACTTCTCAATGTTTAGGGAATCTAAACCTGGCTATAACGAAATAATGGAGTTGATAACGGAAATCAATGCAACATACCCTTCAATTAAAGAGACTGAAAAAGCACTTAGAGGCATGTACTCCACTCGAAAAGCACGGCTTAAAGCAGAAGGATTAATTGATCTTGAAGATGAGTGGAAAAGCATATACAACTATAACAGAGTTGAATACAGGGATGAAAACGGCAGATATGTTCCTGATAATTTGGCTGTAAGTAAAAAAGCAAAGATGTGGGTTTGGAGAGAAGTTGATACATCTATGCCGCAAGTAAAGGAGGATTCTCAGAAAGAGGAGTTTCGCGATCCTAACAGTCCGACGTATAGGTTTTATACTCCTATTCATCCTATTACAGGAAAACCTAGCCAACCTCCTAAAACTGGATGGAGATGGCCATATGATGCATATGGAAAGCAACAGAATTATTTTTTGAAGCTTGTAAATGACAATCGTATCGTTTGGGGAGATGATGAGAAAAAAATACCCCAACAAAAAAGCTTTTTACACGAAGTTGAAACAAATGTGGCAAAATCTGTCGTAAATGATTATGCTGATGGAGAAAAGGAGCTTACAAACTTGTTCGGGAAAAGTCGAAGCTTTTCGAATCCCAAACCAACAACTTTAATTAAACGGTTTTTCTTGCAATCTTCAACAGAAAACAATATTGTTTGTGATTTCTTTGCTGGTTCAGGCACAGCGGGGCATGCAACAATAGACTTAAATAGGGATGATAATGAAAACCGTAAATTCATCCTTGTTGAAATGGGAGAATATTTTGATACTGTTATAAAGCCAAGAATTGAAAAAGTTATCTATTCAGAAGATTGGAAAGATGGGAAACCTGTATCACGTAAAGGCTTAAGTCATGCATTTAAATATATTCGTCTTGAAAGCTATGAAGATACATTAAATAACCTGAAAATGGTAGATGAACAAATTGCCTTGCCAGTAGACTTATCTGAACAATATTTGATAAATTATATGCTGGATATAGAAACAAAGGGAAGCGAAAGTCTTATAAACATTGATAAGTTTGACAAGCCATTTGACTATTCAATGAATATCACAAGAAAACTGAAAAGTGCTCCATGTAACATCGACCTCGTAGAAACCTTTAATTATCTAATTGGGCTAAAGGTTGAGCGTAACTATGCTCTTGTACGCTTTGATGCAGATTTCAAAGAGGGCGAGTATGGTGCAATAACTGCCACTATCAAAGACGGAAACACCTACAAAATTAAAATAATAGAGGGTATAACGCTTGCAGGCGATAGCACACTTATCATTTGGCGTGAGCTAACTGGCAACACGATAAATGATAATGCAGTGCTCGATGCCTTTTTTGCAAAGAAAAAGCTATCTACCACCGACTTTGAATATAAAAAAGTCTATGTAAATGGTGATAATAACCTACCCAACATAAGAGCAGAGAATGAAGGATGGAAGGTTATATTGATTGAAGAGGAAATGAAAAAAAGAATGTTTGAGAACGTTATCTGAGGGGGTGGGCTAATGGCAAGAAAAGTTAAAACGACTTCAAAACCGAAACCTGAGCTAAAGTTTCATCAAAAGCTTATATTAAATAGGTATTTGCTAAAACAATTTGGTGCTGAGAATTTCAAAGATATATCCGCTAATATGAAGAAGCCTACTCTTGAGGAGATCGATACTGAGGGTGTGACAGGCTTTTACAAACATTTAATTCGTATGTTTGGCGACAGAATGTCCATTGAGGCAGTGCGTCTTTCTCAGTATGATCTTAATATTGTGAACCATACAAAAAAAATCAACGAAAATCGTGATGAGAAGATAGTTCTAAAATATTTTCAGTACCTATCTTTAATAGTCGTTGAATACTATCTTGATGAGTATTTTAACAATAGAGAGATGTTACTATTACAACTTAATGAATTTGTGGATAGCTTTAACGAAGAATATCCTAGAGATAAAATTGACAGTTATAAATCAAGCGATCTTAATAAAATAGCTTTATGGAATGCTACAGGGAGCGGAAAAACGCTGCTAATGCACATCAACTATCATCAATATTTGCACTACTCAAAAGGACTAAGATGTGATGACGATAGCTCCTTTATTTTACTTACTCCAAAAGAGGGCTTGTCGTTTCAACATCAAGAAGACTTCGCTTTGTCAAATATTAAGGCTTCAAGTTATGATAAGAAAAGTAGTAGAATGTTTGCACATCAAAATGAGATAAACATTCTAGAGAACACAAAACTTGATAATAAAGACGGCGATAAAAAAGTATCGGTCAAGCGTTTTGGTGATAAAAATGTTGTGTTCGTTGATGAGGGGCACCGTGGTGCTTCGGGTGACACTTGGTATCTTTATAGAAATCAGCTTTGTGAGAATGGCTTTTCATTTGAGTATTCTGCTACATTTGGGCAGGCAGTAATAGCCTCTGGTAGAAACGATTTAATGCAAGAATATGCTAAGTGTATTATATTCGACTACTCTTACAAATTTTTTTATGGTGATGGATATGGTAAGGAATATAACATTATCAATTTGCAGGATGATAGTGATGAACATCTCCGCTCGTTATATCTAACTGCTTGCTTGATAACCTACTTTCAACAGAAAAAGCTCTATTTAGAGAACAACAGATCCTTTGATAAATTTAATTTGGAAAATCCTCTATTTGTATTTGTTGGCGCAAGTGTAAATGCAGTTAGAACAGAAGGCGGCAGAAAGGTATCAGACGTTGTTGATATTTTACTGTTTTTTAAGGACTTCGTAACTAAGGATTCAAAGTATATTGCATATATTGAGAGGATATTGGCAGGACAAACAGGATTGATCGATAATGCGAACAGAGATATCTTTAGAAATACTTTCGGTTTTTTATCTTCATTAGATATGACCGCCGACGGTATGTATTTTGATATATTAAATACAGTATTTAACTGCTCTGTAAAGGGCGCTACAATGCATGTAGAAAACCTAAAGGGTGTACAGGGTGAAATACGCATTAGACTTGGCGAAAACGAGCCATTTGGAGTGATAAATGTGGGCGATGATTCTGCTCTTTTAAGTCTTTGTAGTGATAATAGACTACACACAGATAGCGTTGATTTTAGTGAATCATTGTTTCAGGGTATAACTAAGGCTGATTCAACCATTAACCTGCTTATTGGCTCTAAGAAATTTACTGAAGGTTGGAATTGCTGGCGTGTTTCAACAATGGGATTAATGAATGTCGGTCGCAGTGAGGGTAGCGAAATTATACAGCTTTTCGGACGTGGTGTCCGTTTGAAAGGTTATGGTATGTCGCTGAAACGAAGTAACTTCTTCATTAAATATAGACCCGAAGTAACAGTTCCAAAGCATATCGGAATACTTGAAACACTGAATGTTTTTGGTGTCCGTGCCGATTATATGAAGCGATTTAAAGAGTATCTTGAAGCGGAAGGTGTTCCAACTGATAAGGAGCAGCCCGTTATTTTGCATTTGCCAGTTATTAGAAACAAAGCATATAAAAAGAGTGGTCTATATTCCTTAAAAGTTAAGGGGAATTTAGACTTTAAAAAGCATGCTTCAAAGCCTTTCCTTGCCGACTCTGACAAGATAAGTGGAATTGTGGTTGATTGCTATGCGAAGGTGCAATTTGAAACTTCAAAGAAAAAATCTAATGAGGAAATTACCAAACATGTAGATACGTTCGACGAAGTGAATCTTGCTTTCTTAGACTATGAAAATATTTACTTTGAGATACAACGATATAAAAATGAAAAGTCTAGATATAATGTCAACATTAGAAAGGTAGATATTATTGCGTTGCTTAGAAATAACGAGTGGTACAAGCTTTTGATTCCTAAAGATGAGCTTGTGCTTAGAAGTTTTGATGATTACAAACGCTGGGAGAAAATCGCCATTACTTTATTGAAACAGTATTTTGAGAAGTATTATTATGCGGCAAAAAGCAAGTGGGAAAAACCACTTCTTACATATGTTTTGATTGATGATACCGATAAAAACTTCTTAGAAAATGATGCGTATACAATAAGTATCAGTAATGCATCTGAAAATGATGAAGCTATTGATTTCATTAAAAAATTAGAAGTGGAAGTAATTCAAGCAAAGAAAGACAAAACCATATTAGACTTTTTAAAAGCTAAGAACGACTTAGAGGCGACTGCTTTTGCTTCAAGTCTTTATAGTCCAATGCTTTATCTCGCCAAAAACAATGTAGCGATAACTATATCTCCTGTCGCTCTTAATGAGAGTGAAAATAAATTCATACAGGACTTGAGGGATTATTCAAAGAAGAATAAAGATTATTTTAATGACAAAGAGCTTTATATTATAAGAAACAAGAGTAAAGATGGTATCGGGTTTTTCGATGAAAAAGGATTTTACCCAGATTTCATAATGTGGCTCATTTGGGGTGGTAAGCAATATATTACTTTCATTGACCCCCATGGTGCGAGAAATATGTCCATAACTGATGACAAAGTTTCTTTGCATACAAAGATCAAAGAGATTGAAGCGTCGCTAGGGGATGTTAATGTTAAGTTAAACTCCATCATAATTACGCCTACAAAGCACTCGGAACTAGTAGAAAAACATATTCCAAAAGCAGATTGGATAAATCAAAATGTTATATTTATGGAAGATGAAAAGTACATTGATGAGATTATGGAAAAGGTTATATAGGAGAGGAGCTTATTAATGGCAGAAATCAAATTTGAAATTAAAGAAACAATCGGGGTTCTATCAGAATCAGCAAAAGGCTGGACTAAGGAACTGAATCTCATAAGCTGGAATGATAAAGACCCTAAGTATGACATTCGTGAATGGTCGCCAGATCATGCTAAGATGGGCAAGGGGATAACATTGACAGCGGAGGAACTGAAAAAGTTAAGGGATATGCTGAGTGGATTGAATCTATAGCTCTAAGACACAATTTTATGTCGATTAGAATATTAACAATCTCCCTGAAGAGAAACAAGCAGCCTCTTCCAAAACCGGAAGGAGCTGCTTAGGTGGAATGTCGATAGAATGATGATTTTACTATTGAGCCTCGCCTCTTTTCTTGATATTTAAACTGTGAAAAGGAATTACATTTGTAACTTTTAGAGTGTCCTTTGGTAAGTCTAAAAGTATTTCGATCTCTTTATGATCGAGACTAAAGTTATAGTCATTGGTTAACTCGGTCATAAACTCTTTTGGAGTTAAAACACCGCCTTCAAGCAGCATTTGTACAGATGTCTTCAGCAACGATGGAACTGAAGTGATTAAGATATTGTCTAAAGGTTCTTCTTTTCTGATACCTTTTTTTTGCATGGCTCGCATTAATTGCTGATAAGTAGAGTAATCGATAAGGTTAAGATTGTATGATCTCCTTATCATTGCTGATATAGAAACCTTCCATTTTCTCTTTAGTTCAATATAGTAGGAAAGATTGTTAGCGTAGGAGCCAATATCCGCGCTAAAAGCATTTTTGGGGAGTAAAAATGCAGAAGCAAAAGCATGTGCTTGGTTTTCTCGTTCCTTAAATTCATCTTTAGATAAAGTTTCAATATCTTCGCTCCATTCGTGTAACAGCATATGACCAAGCTCATGTGCAATATCAAAATGAATTCGAGCGGCAGTTCCTTTGTTTTTGGAATAACCAATTAGATAAATTGAATCTCCATTTATATCAATCAATTGACTAAAGGCATCAATATCATCAGTATTGGTATCAAAACATGTTACAAGAATTCCATTTTGCTCGACTAGGTAAACAAGATTGTCTATTGGTTTATCAGATAAATTCCAATATTCTCGGAGAGCAGATGCTGCATCTTCAGCATCTGTTCCTTCACTAATTGTTGGAATTCTTAAGGCGGGAAATTCAATATATTCATTCAAATAAGAGTAAAGAATTGAAACGAAATCCATTTTTTGTATCTGCTGATTACGATATTTTTTATTTGTCGTTAACAAGGCTCTAAAATAGGTAGAGCCTTGTTTCAATTCAAGATTGCCTTTTTCCAAAAAATAGTCTGTTGGGAATCCTAATGATTCGCTCATTTTTTTAATTGTAGTATATTCAGGGTTTGTAAGCTTGTTATTCTCATACATAGAAACTGTTTGTCGCTGAAGTTCCAATTTCTCTGCTAATTCGGCTACAGTTAGTCCTCTATAAATTCGTGCTGACTTTAATCTATCACCATTAAACTGTTTTGAGTTGTTCATAGATGGGCCTCCAATCAAGACATATCAATCAACTGTTATCGTCAGTTTTCTTTTTCTTTTCCTTAGATTTATCTTTCGCGGGAGTTTTTTGATTCATTTTATCTTTTGCTTTTTGTGTGAATTTCAATCCAGCAGTAGGGTCAACATATGCGGAAGTTTTGTCAGTAATCTTATCGGCAACGGCGCTCTCATTAGTTTTTATGTAGTTGCTCCAGTCAGCTTCTTCAACTATATCTAAATTGCTATTAACTACACAGCAACGTATTGTTGATAATTCATAATTAGAACTTTTAAATAATATTAAGGCATGTCGTTTAACTAAATTATTTGGTATACCCAAATCATATAAAATCTTCTGGACAATTTCTTGTAATTTCTTACTGTTGAATTTTTTGGTTAAGGATGGGAAAAGCGACGATTGATGATGGGGTGCAATTAAGTTGGCATTCAAAGATCCAACTAATGCATCAACATAATTTGCAATTCGCCTTTTCGGGAGTTCCTTTTTCAATGTAGAAAATCGTTGTTCTCTCATCAAAGAATATATAGTACCAGTATTTCGATCAAAAACCGGAACTAACTCCCATGCACCACGTTTTGTTGGATTTGCAATAATGTCACTTTTACTAAAACTTTTGCAAATATTTCTATTTAGAAAATCCCAAATCCTACCTTTTGTTCCGTTTTGAGTAACGAGTTTATGTAGTTCTACATCTTCTTTAATATCATCACCTACCGCATCAACCAGACATTTAGCAATTGTGTTAATAAATTCATCTGATGCATTGATACTCATTTCTTTGATAGAGGACTTCATGAGTCTGACACCCCCTAAATATTTATAATTATATTGTAGGACATTTAATGGAAAGTGTCAAATGGATATGCAAAAATATATTATATCGTCACAATAAAAGTATGAATCTAAGTTGTAAGTTAAATGTACTTTAAATTACATAGAAATATGTCAGGCCAGGTAGATAATCAACTAATTGTAGAGATAATTCATTTGGACGCTACTGTTCTAAACGCCGCAATAAAGGAATTCGCTTTAGATAGAAAGCAGTACATCAACAATGCAATGTACGTGTCATCAAAGCATAATTGCAATTGAAGTTTGGAATATCATCGCGAACCAAACGAATATTTCTGATATAATAAAACGAGAAAGTTCTCGAACTGAAGGTCAATCTTTCAGTTCTTCTATTATAGGGGGTCGACATTGATGAAGGCCAAACAGATCAAAATGTACAGCTTTGGAAGATCATGTATCAAAGATGGAATTATAGCTTCCGATAACTTGGAAGATAATGAAATAACACTAACGGAAAGCTTTCTCACCATGGCTCTTGAATGTTACAGAAATGAAAAAATAGAAGACGGGCAACTGGTAGAAGAAATAATTAAAGTGTTACTCCCCAATACAGAGGAAAAAGCAAAAGAAGAATGGGATCATGGATTGGTACTTAACGACAAGGTGTATTTTGCTTGGTTTGCTACCCCAGGCGGCATGAAGCAAGAGAATTTAAGGGGTAAGTGTGAAACATTCTTTATTATGGAAGACTTTGTCGACTTCGCTACAGAATTCGAGGCATTAATCTCTTTAGGTAAATTTAAGGAAATCGAAGATAGCAAGGCAGAGATATGTATAAATAAGGACGTTCTCAGCCGTCTCTCTTTAGGCGTTAGCAGTTGTCATATGGCTGGCGATATGCCGGATTTTATTGTGTTACCACAACCGACATTCTACATTATTAAGGATTATAAGACTATAGAAAAGTTCACTGAGCAAGTTGAAGATAAAAAAGGCAAAATGAAAAACCAAGTAGATTATAACTTGGTGGAGTACCATTTCGAAGATGATATTGACGTGTTCGATGGAGGGGCAATTGCTACTCCGAGGGTGTTTAATCAGATACAGAGAGAACTTGGACTGGACTATCCTGTTGAGTTCGCCATTATCAGAGGCTACGGAATCGGCATAAAAGGCATGATCACGAAGTTTAATATCATTAAATACTTGGGTGTTTTTTATAAAGGGGATACCGAATATTGTAAGAAGGTGGATGATCAATTTTATCTGCTGGATATGTGGAATGAATGGCAGCTAGTAACTCAAAATACAATGCTATTAAATGAATCAATGGTTAAATTGGCCAAGTATTATAAACCTGAAAATAATGAGAATATGGATACTTATAAGCAACGGGTTGCTAGTGTAGACCCCAAATATAAAGACATAATCGGAAAGCTATATGTCACAAAGGTTAATAAAAGAGATGAGGACATTGAAGACTACAGAAGATTAAATTATCAATTGCTTACGGCCTTGGCGTTGAGCAAAAAAGATTACATGGCTTTGCTAAAAGAGGATATTAAAACATATAGAAAAATCCTAAAACCCTTCTTAAAGGACAGCGAAAAAGATGAGTGGCAGATTAATATAGATACCATAAGGCTTTTCTTCAAAAACATCATCAAAGGTGACAATGAAGACAGTGATGAGTTTCAAGAGGAAGCGGCTTATATAGCTTCTAACGTGGTTACTAAATGTGAAGAACTACTCAATGTATCCGAGGAGTTTATCAACCTAAAATATGTAAAGAATAACTTAGCTAAGCTTATTGAAAAGAAGTGCAGGGAACTGGCCTGTGGCAAGCTTACGGCAAAAGCAAAATATCAGTATATCGCAGTTGACCCCATTTCCTATATGAATTTCGCTATGCATCGGGATCAGGGCGAAAATGGACTTAACGCTGGAGGATTTTATAGTGCCGATTGCCAAGAGGGAGATATCAAAACAATCGCTAGGAATCCACTCTGCGCATACAGCGAAGTTCACAATGTGACGTTCGTTAGAAATGTCTTTCTGGATAACTATTTAAGTCCTTGCCGGGAGCTAATTTACTTCAACCAGAAGAGTGATATTCTGGCATTGATGTCTTCCGCAGATTGTGATGGCGATGCTTGCACAGTAATAGATTCAGATATTATCAGAGACTCTGTGGTAATTCCAAAAGACGGTAAGTATTTCATCAATAAAGATGATGGGGAAAAAGTCACGATGGAATATACTTCCGAAAATAGATTCTTGGCAACCTATAGAGCTTCAGGGAATCTAATAGGGAAAATTGCTTTGAAGAGCGCCAACATTAACTCAAATAGCCAGCAGACCTATGATTATTACGATATCCCTAATACCAAATTCATTCTAAATATGGAATTGGATGAGGAAGAAAAGAAATTAGCCAAAGAAAAGGTAGAAAGCGGCGAATGGATCACAACGTATAGTGCCAGCGAGCAGCATAGGGAGCATATAAAGCAGCGTTTCTTTGAAAATGAGTTGGACATATATGTTGTTCTCTATAATGCCATGGTATCAATCGATGCCCCTAAAACATTGTATTTCCCAAGCCCAGAAGATATGGAAATCATCAATAAGAAGTATGGGAGAAAGGCAAGATTCTTACAGTATAAGGAGAATAAAGCAGATATAGTTGATTCCCAATATGTTTACACATTTGGGCTTTTAGATAGTGTTTCTCGAATAATCAAAAAGAATCTGTTGAGCGAAATCAATGGAGTAATGACCAAGTTTGATAATAAGGTTGAGTTGATACAGGGGAAGTTAATAAATGGAGATTATAGTGTCTCAGATTATCCCACTTGTTTGGAAGAAATCGAAAAGCTCTATACAGATTACACGGACGAAAGACAAGCAGTCGAAAAAGAAAACTACAGCAAAAGGAGAAAAGAGACCAAGCATCGGGATTGGTCGATAGAAAATTCGTCTTGGAGTCAATGGGAAGAAAGTCAGTATGATGCTACTATAGCGGATTTAAAATCCGAGAAGTACCAGCAGTATAAGGAAATTGATGCTAAGTACATTGTGGCTGCCGATGAGATTCTGAAGAAATATGATGTCGTGACTATTGCTAACTCTATCGGGAATCTGAAGAATTGTACTGAAGATTTCATAATCAACTTGTTCTTTCCGGTTTTCAGCTACTTGAATTATAAGCTGCAGGCCAATCGATACGTCTACAAAAAGACAGTAGAAGGTGATATTTCTTATCTCTATGAAAAATATAAGAAGATTCAAGTTGAAGCCATAGATAATAGTAATATAGTGAAAAACCTACATTTGGAAGAAAAGAGTAGGTTAAAGGTGATCGATATCAAGGTGGATGTTAGAGCTAGGGTTTTGGATGACGGAGCTGTGGAATTAATTGAATCAGAATTAGAAGTAAATGGTCAGGTAGTTTTCGATATCAAGGTGCTGGATAATAAAGTAATACTAACCAAGGATGAAAAAGATATGTTAGAAGTGTTCCCTGAGTTCATCCAGATCAAAGAGTATAGCTTGCTGAATTGCAGCAATATTAAATTCGAAATATTAGTAAATGTGGCTCCCAGTCGAAAGAGCTTAAAATTAACGGCAACTGAAATAAATTGATAATGAATTTACTTTGATATGTGGGGCTTCCAGCCCCACTTTTGTGGAATAGTGATAGTGCTATTACTACAATCAGTAGGAGGTCGGAATATATGAACAATGATAATACTTATACAATCAGAGGGATGAGATGTGCCAATTTCTTGATTGATAAAGGATTTCACATTTGCCATCTTGATAGAGATATCAATAATAGAGCCTATAATATTTATGTTTTTAGGTTAGAAGATGGATTTAGTGATGCCATGAAGGCTTTTAATGCAATGTTAAAAGGATAAATAGAAAAACGGAGAGGTATTACGATTTGAGAGACATTAAACTAATAGATGAAATTGACTATAATTATAAAGCACTTCTTCTTGATGAAAAAAATAAGCTATTCGATGGCGACCATACACTAAATAATGTAATTAAATTAGTAAAATCTGTATATACTGCAAATGAAATTGTTGATATTACACCAGAATTAGAATCAATTGCAACAGATGTAACAAATAGTTTCATTGAAACCTTTGAGTCAAGAGGTGGGGCCACCAATGAACAAATTAATTTCGCAAATGAAACTGCTAAAATTGTTTTTGGCGACCTAAAAGAAAATATTATATCTGTAATACCAGCTCCTTGTGGATTTGGAAAGAGTTCTATTACATTAGAATTATTACAAAAAATTATTGATTTACATATTAAAAAGATTACAACTGATGGAATTATTATTGTGACAGATAGATTAGAGAGTTTGAGAGATACTGAAAAAGAGTTAGATAAACTGGGGTTAGGTGGATATACCTATGTGCTTGAAGGTTGGAATCAGGAAATTTGCATAAACAAAAAAATAAAGCAAGGTGATGCGAAAGTATGTGCGCCTGCCAATTGCAATTTTTATATGCAATGTAAAATCAGTAAGCAACAAAAAGAGCAGGAGAAATTTCCAATATTACTAATTACTAATGCAAGATTAAGAGAATGTGGTGATACTCTCAAACGTTACGCCAAATGGGAGCAGGGAGATAGAACAATTCTGCTAATTGATGAAAGGCCAGAAGTTTTAGATGTAGTAAAGGTCAGCAAGGAACTCTTAAATAAAATTTCTACCATATTGAGTAAATTGGATTATGAAACTACAGAGGAGAAAACTGTATTAGAAAATAAATTTAAAGAAATATGTGAATTGATCAATAATAAAATGCAGAAACTAAGGAATAATTACAAAAGATTCATAGTATCCAATGTTAACAATGACATTATTTGCAAAAACGATACTGAGTTTATGGAACTATGGGATAAATACATGAGATACAATAATCGAAGGGAGCTTGATCATATACATACAGTTTTGACCGTAGGCGGATTCTATGTTTATCAAAGTAAAATTGAGTTTATATGTACCATTGGTAGCCGAGATCTAAAGGAAATGTATTGTGACACATTTAAAACAATAATCTTTGATGGTACTGCACTTTATGACCCCCAATATTTGGGAATGTACGATAAGGGAAGCATAAAATACTTAGACATAGAGAACTCAAGAATATATGACAATTTGACAATTAATGTCTATAGCAAACATAAACTCACCCAAACTACTTTCAGGGAAAAAAATCATCTTGTAGGTGCTTGCGCGTCCTTTATTAATAATAAAATGAGGATTGGTTTTGTTAAACAAGCATATGTTGTAACCTATCAGAAAAGAGCAAATGAATTATTACCCTTATTGAAACATACTGGTGCTATTCCTACACCAAATGATTCGGAAACATATTATTTTGGCAATACAAAAGGAAATAATAGTATGCAAAATTGCACAAGAATGTTCATGCTAGGTTGGAATACGATGCCAGACTTTGAGTATGTGATCCAATGGCTATCATTTTGTGTAAAGTGGGATAAAGCGATTAGACTTTGTTCAGATTTAGAAAAAGCAGTAACGATGAGCGAACAGTTAGAAGTTAAAGACAGAAGCCAAACTGTATCTGGTGGCGATCAATATGGCACAAGATATAAGAGTTATGAGTTCGGATATGAAAATCTAAATCAGTATAAATATTTTGCTATGGTTACGGATTTCTACCAAGAGGTTCATAGGACGAAGTTAAGAAATTACAGTTGCAAAGATAATATAGAAGTTCATATATTCGCTGTGAAAAGTATTATCTGCAAAATGATAAAACAATTATTCCCTAAGAGACAAGGCGATTTAATAGACGTTATAGATGATGAGCTGAGTGAGTTTGCAGAAAGTAAGGCAGACAATAGGAAAAATAAAGTAAATGGATACGATGAATTTATGGCTTGGGTTGTTGCATGGGATGGAAGTATTATCAAAGCAAGTAAATTAAAAGAGATATGCAAAGTAAATGATGAGCAATTTAAAACATTAAAGAAAAATAGAATAATTAAAGATAAGTTAGCTACATTTACAGTACCTAAAAGAGGTTTCTATAGCAATTAATTAGTTTGGGGGTAAATATCCTATATAGACTCTATAGGGAATATGCCCCCAAAAGTTAAATATTATATCATGTATTAATATATAAAACAATATAGAAACAAAGATTAAATTTATTAGATGATTGTGGATGGCGGTCGCAACCGACAGACACCCATGGCACGTTTGTCGCAACAAACGTGACGTGGCCGTTCCTGCCCTCCCTCGTCGTTCCTTGCAATGCTAAGATATTATTTTTTTAGAATCAAATCAGATAACTATAAGTGAGAAATGAAAGAGGTAAAAAATATGAGAGTTGAAGATAAAATAGTGACCATGACAAGCAGATTCCGCGTCTATGCAGATGATGATAATTCCTTTGTATTACTTAACCTTGCAACCGGGGAAACGCAAGCTCTTGATGTGGATGAAGCATTTTTGGAGTTTGAAAGCAATTATCGCATTGGGGCAAAGGTTATCGCATGGGATGGAAATTCATGTAGAGAGCAATTTAATTGATAATGATATATTTGTTGTCAGCTTTGACTTGACACGTATAGAATATTTCCATATTGTGAAGGATTCTCCTCCTTTCTGTCGAAATATATTAGATGGATCGGAGGAATATATATTTATGGCTAGAAAAAAGTATTACATGTTTGTTGATGAAGTTAAGGCAACACCACCTTTTACTGTCTATAATTTTACTGGTGTTGTTCTGCAAGATGATGTAATTGAGGGTTTTAAACAAGAATTAAATGACATTAAAGATAGAAGTATACCACGTTTAGGCGGTTCAACTAGAAATCTGCATTATTCCCCTTTAGTTGGAAAGAAAAAAGAGTTTAAAACATTAACATTAGAAGAAGAAGATGATTTATGGGGAGGACTCTTTGATTTATTTGAAAAAACAAATTACACCATTCTATCGGGAATTGTCTTGGATGATATCTATAAGAAATTGTATCCAAACTATAGAGTAGATTTGGAGATATTGGCATTTAAAACATTGTTACAAAATTTTGCTCGTTTTTTACACAATAATAATGGTTATGCAGAGATCGTAATCGAATCTAGTAATGATGATGAAAAATTAAGGGAAGAATTTTTTAGAATAAAAATTGCTGGGAGTAAATATATTACAGCAGAGGGATATAATCAAGTTTTTCGTCATTTAAAATTTGAATCTAAAGAAATGTTAAATGAAGGAATACAATTAGCTGATTTAATGGCGAATCCTATTTCGCGTTTGGTGTGCAAGCGATCTCAATATAAAAACAAGTCATTCCCTGAACATGTATATGAAAATATACTTTTGGATAAAGTATATAATGGTACGATACAACAACCATTTGAATATGGTATAAGGAAAATATTTTCATAAGTATTGACATGAAGAATTTAAATTGGTATATTTTAAGTGCAGATACTAATTTAGAGGTTCTAGATTATACTGCGCGTGGAATACAGAGAAATGGAGGGTCTCCGTTAACTCTGTATTTTTGTTTTATATAATAATCATTCAGACCTTCGATAAATCGGGGTGTTTTTTCTCAGTCCCTGTACCGTATGTGGATTTTTTACCTAACTGTCTACTCCAAATAAGAGTAGGCATTTTTTTATGCCATTTTTGAAAGGAGTCTATTGTGGAATCTATTGTGGAATTTAGAAAAATAAGTAAATCAGACTTAAAACATGCTGAATTTGACTAGCACTCTCAAGCGAGGGTGCTTTTATATTTGTCGTAAAGAGAAAGTGGGTGATAAAAAATGTCACAAAGTAAATGGCCTCAGGTTCAAGAAAAGCTAATGCTTATAGAAAAATGGGCCAGAGATGGCCTAACTGAAGAACAAATGTGCCTTAACCTCGGTGTTAGTGTAAATGCTTTTAATATTTACAAGAAGCGGTACCCTGAGTTAAAAGAGTCCCTAAAAAAGGGAAAAGAAATAATCATTACTGAGATTGAAAATGCTCTGATCAAACGGGCATTAGGTTATGATGTCGAAGAAGTAAAAACTTCCATTCGAATGATCGATGGGAAGGAAACCAAATATACAGAAAAGTCTAGAAAGCACATACCCCCAGATGTAGGGGCGTGTGCTATTTTATTGAAAAATAAGGATCGGGGCAATTGGAGTGATAACCCTATGAAGCTGGAGATTGAGAGGGAGTTACTTGAATTACGCAAGAAGATTGAGGAGGATAAGATGTTTTGATAATCCATGATATAGAAGTAAATAGCATTAAGCTTTATAAAAATAATCCGAGGAATAATGAAAAGGCAGTTGAGGCTGTGGCTAAATCCATTAAACATTTTGGTTTCAAAGTGCCTCTTGTTGTAGATGAAAATAATGAAATTGTCTGTGGTCACACTAGGTTAAAGGCAGCTATACAATTGGGTATACAAACTGTGCCTTGCTTAATTGCAGACGATTTAACCGATGATCAAATTAAAGCGTTTAGGATTGCTGATAATAAGACATCTGAATTTGCTGAGTGGAATATTGAATTGTTGGCTCAGGAATTGGAAGACCTAAACTGGCTGATTTTGATTTGTCTCTAACTGCCTTTGATTTAAGCGAATGTGAGAAGTTGATGGATTCGTTAAAAGCAGGAGCAGAAGGTGAAAATGAAGATGATAATTTTGATCCTGAGTTACCGGAAGATCCAGTTACTCAAAAAGGCGATTTATGGATTCTTGGCAAACATAGATTACTTTGCGGTGATTCTACCAAAGATGAGGATGTTGCTGTATTGATGCAGGATGAACAAGCTGATATGGTTTTCACAGATCCGCCATGGAATGTAAATTACGGAGCAACAGATCATCCAAGTTGGAAATCGAGAACAATAATGAATGATGCCATGAACACAGATGACTTTAAGGGATTCATGGATTCCACGTTTAAGGTTATGAATCAGTTCTCAAAAGAAGGATGTATGACTTATGTGGTTATGTCTGCCCAAGAATGGGGAAACATGATGCTCACTTTGGCGTTAAATGAGTACCACTGGTCATCAACAATAATTTGGAATAAAGACAGTTTGGTTCTCTCTAGGAAGGATTATCACACTAAATATGAACCGATATTTTATGGCTGGAAAGATGGTCATGCAAGGCTGCATCCACTTGATGATCGAAAACAATGTGATGTGTGGGATATTCCAAGGCCCAAAATATCAGAACTCCATCCGACCACAAAACCCGTAGAGCTTGTAGTCAGAGCAATAAAGAACAGCAGCAATATGAAAGATATTGTCCTAGATTTATTTGGCGGTTCTGGAACCACATTGATCGCTTGTATTGATACAGAAAGGTATGGCCGGATGATGGAGCTTGATCCTAAATATGTAGATGTCATTGTGAAAAGATATATTGATAAAGTCGGCAGCGATGCCGATGTTTTTGTTTTAAGGGGAAATGATAGAATTGCTTATCAAGATGCGACAAACAATTGATAGAAATGGGAATTAGTAAATGTCCCAAGCGCATAGACAGCGCAAGTAAGCCACCAATCCCCATAGAAAACCACATTATTACGGTAACAAAGAGCTATATTACGGCAGATGAAAAAACCACAATCAAAGCAACAACGCTTCAATAGACACCCCTCTTTAATCCAATTCCTTTTTGTCTTGTATTCATTATATAATTCAAAATATAAGTATGCAGGGAGGAGGATATAAAATGACGGTAAAGGAACTAATTAAAATACTTCAATCTTTAGAAAACCAAAATGCAACGATAGTATTAAAGGATTCGGCAGCAGGGACTAGAGAGATAAAGGAAATAGAGGATGTCTTTGGTTTCCATTACATAATGCAGCCTATGCCAACGAAAAGAAAAAAAGGAAAAATTTAAATTATATTTGGGTATGTTGTTGTGTCTACGAATTTTGCGTTTCTTTTTCCGCCTTTTTTGTTGCTTTCGTTAAAGCGGCGAATAAGGCATTCTCCTCTATTGCCGGTTCGATCATTTTGTTTATCACCACAGCGGACTCAATTTTATCCTTAAGTGACTCATCCACAACTTAACCCTCCTCTCTTAACCATATAAGCCATATACTTCTAAGTAAATTGGAGGAATCCTTCTAATAAGTAGACAATAATGCGTAATAATTTAATCTTTGCTAAAGACCAAACATGCAACCAATTTATTGAGGAATGGAAAAAGATAATGTACTCGGACATTATGAGTGGCAAGAAGCGGTTAAATTGTCCGAAATCTGCTCATTTATTTGTCCGAAAACCCTACATTTAACTTGATTTAATGTGCAAACAGAGTGATTAATGGTGTACAGCAAATTAAGAGATGGAGGGTTTTATAATGGAAAGAAAAGAAATCGTCAAAGCTTTAGGGGATCACTTTGGAGTTAAGCCAAAGTACATGAAAGTGCCGAGTTGTGCATATCAGATTGCAACTGCAAAGGAAACTTATACAGTTGATCGAGCAGGAAAGATTACAACTTCAGAAGGTAATGAAGTAGAACTTGAAAGCATTATTAATGGAAGGGTTGAAGAGGCGGAGGTAATTGAACCAGCCGAATCAACTGAAAATGAGATTGAAGGCTTTGAGGTCGCACTTCCGATGGAAGGTCATACTGGCATCAGTTTAAGAAATCTGGTCAATATGGTTTATAGCAAACAGGCTCTTATTAAGAAGTCATTAGGTATTACGGAAAATATTATTGAGGATGATTTTTGCAACTATATTAATGAAGGGAAAATGGAAACCCAAGAGTATTTTAAGAAGGCTATAGAAGGTGCCGGAGAGAAGCGTTGCCCAGGGATAACATTTGATTTCAATATGAACTCAATTACATTTAAGTTTTTCAAATGGGAAGCAAGTCCTGAGAAGATAAAAGCTTATACCCAATTGGCGGCATTATTAAATCAAAGTGCCAAGGCATCAAAACATGCTTCTTTTAAATCCAAGGATACCGATAATGACAAGTTCACATTTCGGGTGTGGCTTGTGAAAATTGGCATGATTGGCGGTGAATATAAAATTGCAAGGAAGGTTTTGATTGAAAAATTGGAGGGGAATTCAGCCTTTAGGAGTGGAAGTAAACCGGAAAAGGTTGTTGCTGAGAACGCTGAATAGCAAAAATCTCTCAAATATATCGCTTCACAATGATTTGTGGGGCGATTTTTATTGTGCAGGTAATTGTTCATTGGATACTGAAAATGGATGTTCAATTAATATTCAGGGTTAAGTAAATGCGGATCTGGATTGGAAGAGGGGTTGATAAATATGATAGCTTAGTTTGTTGAAGTAAGGATGAAGGGCGGATAAAACTTATCTTCTGTGAAATATTGTAAAGTCCTTTCTACTGATATAGAATATTGGTAGAAGGGAGGGGGGCGTAATCAAGGGAGGAATAGAAATAGCAAATTGGATTGTAGTCATTTTTGGAGTATTATTCACTATTGGTTATAATATTTGGAAAGATATAAAGATAGAAAGAAAACAAAAGCATTTCGAAGATAAGATATATGAAAAAGAAAAAGAAAATGCATTAAGATCAAATCGTCTTGAATGTAACAGAGATTTTGAGACATTAATTGAGAAAAAAGAAGAATTTGTTAAAACAATTTCAGAGATAATTGATATCTCTGAAACTAATGGACGTGGAGAAGATCATTCACTTATTAATAATGAAAAAATAATTAGGAAAATATATAATGCTTCAATAAGTTTTTATAATAAGCTAGATGGGTTTTGCTTGAAAATTCTAGATGGAACATATTATTGTGAAAATTATATCAGGTCTGAAGTGAAAAAAGCTGTTTATGACATGATCATGGAACAACCTGATCTTTATAATACTGTTAGAGAGTTGTATAGGAATCATAATATAAAATATATTTTTCCTGAATATTACAAACAACAAAATCTAGAAAATTTTTTAGACCGTTATTTTGGTAAAAGTGTTGTTGATACTTTTAAGGATAAGAGAAGAAAGGGGGCCAAATTATGAATATAAAAGATTATATTATTCAAACGTACAGTATTGTTCTTAATAGTGATGATTATAAAACCCTTGAAAATTATTTACTAAGTAATATAAATGAAATTAGTTCAGAAGATGATTTGAAAGGACAAATCAGAAATTATATTTTTAAAAACTATAAACCAAAGTTAAAGTTTGGTATTGATAATTCAGACTTAAAACAAGCACTCTTATTATTAAAAACGAAAACGAAAAACACAAAATAATGCCGTTTCAGGGTTCCATTGTAAACTATAACAGTTAGCGCCTCACTATTTGGTGAGGTGTTTTTTTATTTACCAGCAAGGAGGTGAAATTATTATAAGTGTCAAAATATAGCATGCTTAAAAGTTTCTATGCTCATGAATCCTGGCAGCAGTTCAGAGGTGCTATTATTGCACAGCGGGGGCCAGTCTGTCAGAAGTGTCATAAGGTAATAGGCAATTCGTCTGATTGTATTTTACATCACATCAAAGAATTGACACCTGAGAATGTGAGCGATTATAACGTCAGTCTTAATCCCGAGAACATTCTAATCGTCTGCCATGATTGTCATGATAAAGAGCACAATCGGTTTGGTTATCAACCTGAACATAAGGTCTACATAGTGTTCGGTGCTCCGTTGTCAGGTAAGACGAGTTATGTTAGAGAGAATATGCATCGTGGTGATCTGGTAGTTGATATGGATAGGTTGTATGGTGCAGTGTCTTTGCTTCCGGTTTACGACAAACCTAACAATCTCTTTGGCAATGTGATTGGCATTCATAACTTGCTCGTAGATAACCTCAAGACTAGATATGGCAAGTGGAATAACTCGTGGGTAATCGGTGGTTATGCTGATCGATATAAGAGAGAGAAGTTGGCAGAGGACTTGGGAGCAGAACTTATCTTCTGTAATGTATGCAAAGATGAGTGCCTGAGAAGGTTAGAGCAGGATGAAGATAGGCGATACAGGAAAGATGAGTGGAAAATGTATATTGAGAAATGGTTTGATACCTACGTCGCATAGCCCCCCCAGTCTAGATTTTATCTATATCGCCAGGGGGCCGTGCAAAGGGGAAGACTTTCGTGCAAACCGAGAATTTTGAAAATCAAAGGAGGCTTTTGGAAACATGATAAAACAAGATATTTATGAGAAAGAGCTGGCAAAGCTCAATGAGATATTTAAAGATATCGAAGAACCCAAGCGGCAACTTGTAGAAGGATTAATACAAGATGCCGCTTTTTTATTTGCGGAGAATTATGTTTTAAAAGAGGCAATATCTGAAACTGGCATGATTAAGATCCATCCACAACATCCCGAGATCCAGAAACCTATTGAGACAGCAAAACAATACCTCAGAAATATTAATAGTTATGCCGTGATTGTTAAGACGCTCAACGCGGTGCTTTCTAAGAATATCATTGATCTAGATGATGAATTAAGTGAGTTTGAATGATCATAGAGCATAACGGCACACACTCTTGGCTACTTGAATATATCGGGAAATGCAAAAGCAAAGAGATCATAATTGGCTATGAATTAATGCAGATGCTCGATATATTGCTCACTCACTTTGATAATCCGGATCTTAGGGTTGAATTAGAGGATGCACATAAGCGAATAAATTTTATCGAAACCCAATGTAAACATTATGAAGCCCCATTTGCTGGCAAGCCTTTCATTCTAATGCTATTCCAAAAGGCACTTATAGAGGCTGTTTATATCTTTAAGATTTACGATGAAGAGGTTGGTCGGTGGATAAGACTGTATCAGGATGTCCTACTTGTGATTGGTCGGAAAAATGGTAAAACCCCTCTTGTTGCCGCCATAGATATTGCAGAGTTTTTCTGTGGGCCTTTGGGAATTAAGATCTTATGTTCAAGCAATGACTATGAGCAAGCAGATTTAATGTTTCAAGCCATCAATGCCATGAGAGAGGAAAGTCCTGCATTAAGCAAAGTAACTCGCAAGAACATCAAGGGCATCTTCTTTGGCAATCCACAAAAGCCAAAACATAAAGGTAAATTCTCTTTTAAGAACAAAGGTAATATAAGAAAAATATCCTCTAAAACTGGAGCAAAAGAAGGAAGAAATATAGGAATCGGCTCCTTTGATGAGGTACATGAATTAAAAGATGATTCATCAATCATGCCGATAAGACAGGCGCTATCCACTCAGGATGAACCCTTATATTTTGAACTCACGACTGAAGGATTTACAAATGATGGCTACCTTGACCATAGAATATCTGAAGCACGACAAGTTTTAAATGGAGAATTAGAAAGATCTCGCTGGCTAATATGGATTTATACTCAGGACAGAGAAGCAGAGATTTGGCAGGATGAAAGTAGTTGGGTTAAGAGTAATCCAGGGCTTGGGACAATTAAAAAGTGGAGTTTTCTAAGGCGCATGGTTGATGAAGCAAAAACAAGCAAATCAACTCGCGCTTTTGTTTTGGCAAAGGACTTTAATATTAAGCAAAATAATGCCGCTGCGTCGTTAACTGAAGCTGAACTTATTAATGATGCCACATTTGATCTTGAAATTTTGCGTAGTTGTATTGGTATTGGAGCGGTTGACTTGGCAGAAACCACTGACCTTGTATCAGCAAGAATGATGGTGATGCGTCCAAATGATAACTCAAAATATATGATTCAGAAATATTTCATTCCAGAAATTAAGCTTGAGAAAAGCCCAGATGGTGTTGATTATCTCGAATGGGCAAGGCAGGGACTTATTGAAATCTGTCCTGGCAATGATAATGATTTCAGTTACATCACAAATTGGTTTGTTCATGTGGTCAAGCAACTCGGTATCAAGCCTTATAAAATCGGCTATGATAATGCGCTCGCTAAGTATTGGGTCAAAGATATGGAAGAGACAGGTTTTGATATGATTCGAATTCCACAGGAAAGGCGTGTAATGTCTAGCCCTATGAAGCTTGTTGAAGCAGACCTGAGAAGCAAGTTGATCAACTATAATTCTAATCCAATTGATCGCTGGTGCTTATCCAATACCGCCTTAGACATTGATAAACTCGGACAGATAATGCCTATAAAAGTACAGGGAACACAAATAAAACGCATTGACGGTGCTGTAACTATGATTATCAGCTACGCAGTCTTGATGCAATACAGATCAGAATACATGAATCTAGTGGGGTGATGCTTTGAAAGAAAGAATTAAACAATTGGTTAAATACATCGACGATATCCTTTTTATATTTGGAGTAATCTTTATTTCTCTTGCAGGATTTCTCGTATATATTCCGATAGGGTTTTTCATTTTGGGAGTGTGCTTCATGGCATATTCTTTTATTTTTGCTAAATCGGCAATGGTGAGGGGAGGAGGTGGTTAATGCTTATACAGAGTCTCTTTAATAATAATGTGAAATCGGGTGGTATGCAGACTGCCAAGTTCCTTGATGGCTATTCACCAATATTCACACAATTTGGCAGAAGCATTTATGCCTCAGATATTGTTCAAATGTGTATTGACTGCATCGCAACGGAATGTAGTAAGTTAACACCTCGACATGTGGTAATCGATGACAATGGTTTGCCAACGTCATTAAAAGGGGATAACTTCAACCGGCTGTTTAAGTTTTCGCCAAACAGTTTAATGACCACAAGGGATTTCTTGGAGAAGGTAATTTGGCTACTTTATCTGAATTATAATGCTTTCATTTATCCCGTTTATAACCTTGTGACAGACAGTAGGGGAAACGTTAACAGATATTACACAGCATTTTATCCATTGAATCCAATTCAAGTTGAATTCCTTCAGGATGTATCGGAGACACTTTTTGTTCGCTTCTACTTCTTTAATGGAAGCAATTATACCTTGCCCTATGCAGATATGATCCACTTGCGTAAAAAGTATTCCATAAATGACATCATGGGTGGAGGGATTAGTGGTCATCCCGATAATGCCGCACTATTAAAAGTGCTTGAAACCAATGATATTGTTCTCCAAGGCATAGGAAAAGCCATCAAGACAACGCTCTCAGTCAGAGGCATACTCAAAATAAATACCTTGATGGATGATGAAAAGCAAAAGGCAGAGCGACTGAGATTTGAAAAGGCGATTGATGATGGTGTGACTGGCATATTACCGACAGATTTAAAAGGGGAATACACTCCATTGCAAGTAAATCCTGCACTTTTAGATAGCACAACTTTAGAGTTTCTAGAAAATAAAGTGCTCAGATGGTTTGGCGTTTCTCTTCCTATATTAAAGGGTGAATATAACGACGAGCAGTATCAGGCATTTTACAACAAAACAATAGAGCCAATAGTCATTGGCATGGGACAAGCCTTTTCAAATGCGATCTTCTCTCAGAGAGAACAAGATGTTGGTCATGAAATAAAGTTTTATCAAATGAACCTTGAATTAATGGACACCAAAAATAAGATAACCTTTGTCCAAGCATTAGGCGATCGAGGAATTATAACCGACAATCAGATACTTGCTCTGTTCGGAATGGCTCCTTATGAAGGCGGCAATGTAAGACATATGAGCCTTAATTATATTGATGCTTCGCTCGCAAATACCTATCAGATGTTAAAAGTCAAAGGCAATGATCCTAAAATAAATGAAGAAACAGGAGGGGAATAATACAATGCCCAAAGAGTTGAAACAACGTAAACCACTAAAGGAAGGTATAGAAATGCGCTCCTTCACAATGCCTGACTTACAGGTAGAACCTGAAGGAAATATCATTCAAGGGCATGCCGCAGTATTCGGACAAACTGCTAACATTTATGGAATGTGGAATGAAACCATTGAGCGAGGCGCATTTGATAAAACTGATTTTACAGATGTTTTATTCAGTGTTAATCACGATCTCACTAAAATTCCACTTGCGCGAAGTAGAAATAATAATGCAAATTCAACCTTGCAATTACAAGTGGATGATCAGGGGTTAAACACTAGGGCAACACTTGATATAGAAAAGAATACAGATGCGCAGGCATTATACAGCGCGATTTCGAGAGGAGACATCAATGGGATGTCTTTTATTTTTTCTGTCCGTAAAGGTACTGGAGATGTCTGGACAGGACTGGATACCGATATGCCCTCCAGAACAATTACCGATATTGCTAAGGTAATTGAAGTTAGTGCGGTGTCATTTCCCTTTTATGAAGGGACTGATATAGATGCTCGGAGCCAGACTGCATTGGATAGTGCAGAACAGACACTGGAGAGTGTTAGGTCAAAGCTGGATAGCTTGGAAGACGAGCAGAGAAACAACGATCTAGAATTACTCAAACTAAAAACACAAATATTAATGAGAGGATGATATAAAATTATGAAAAAGAAATTACAAGATATGCTCGCTAAAAAAGAGGCAAGAAAAAAGGAACTCCTTGATAAATCTCAAACTTCCAATGAGGTGAATGAACTTCGTAGCATCAACACAGAGATGGAAAACCTTAACGGAGAGATTTCTGAGCTTAGAAGTATGATGGATTCAACCACTGAAACTTCGGTAGAACCTACTGAACAAAGACAAATTGTTGCTCCTCAAGGTCAACTCAATGTGCTAGGAACTTATGGAGTTTCAGGAGTTCAAACTGCACCCAATGCAAGATCAGAGCAAAGAAGTTTAGATGAAGTAATCAGTTTACCACAGGAGGAAATGCGCGGTGAACTGTTCATGCTTCCAGAATATCGCTCTGCCTATCTCAAGGGTTTGCAAGGCAAGCAATTAACTGATGTTGAGAAGCGTGCTATTACTACAGCAACCAATAGCGGAGGAGCGGCTGTTCCTACCACGACCTACGATAAGATTATTGAAAAGCTTCAGCAGACAAGCGTATTGTTCCCATTGATTTCAACGACTTACATCCCTGGCAATGTGGTTTTGCCTGTTGCAAATGCAATTACAGCAGCGGTATGGAGCGATGAAGTAACGGATGGAACGTTTGGTGATGATACTGTTGCTGGCGTTTCTTTGGCAGGTTATACATTAGCAAAATATGCGAAAATCTCAGCAGCCGCAATGGTTATGACAATTGATGCCTTTGAAACTTACATCGTTAATCAAATCGGCAATCAATTATCTATCGCTGTAGAGAATGCTATCCTCAATGGACTTGGGCCTACACCAGGAGGGGGCAATAAACCTCAGCCTACTGGTATTTTGACAGGAGTGACTTGGGGTTTAACCAACTCTACTACTTTTACTACGACTGTAGGATATGACGATCTAGTTGGTGTTCGTGCCTTGCTCAAAACTCCCTATCGACCTTTTGGTAAATGGATTTTGAACAGTAACATGGAGGCTGCTCTGTTTAAGATTAAGGATTCTCAAAATAGACCTATATTCACCCAAGCTCCTCAGAATGGTTTTGAACCTCGAATTTTGAATCATCCATATATTGTTGATGACTATATGCCGGATGATGAGATCCTATTTGGGGCTTTTAATTACTACTACATGAACTTCTCACAGAATCCAATCATTGAGGCATCAAAAGAAGCTGGATTTACTTCCGCATCGACAATTTATAGAGGTATTTTGATTGCAGATGGCAAGCCAGCACTTAATGAAACATTTATTAAATTGACAAAGGCTTCTTGAAATTAACCATTGTAATTCTGCCACTCTTAATCAGGGTGGCAGAACTTTTTTTAAGGCGGTGATTATGTGATATTAATACCTCAGGAAGCGGCTAACATGTTGCGACTTGTAAATCCTGATGACTATCCGCAGTTGAACATTTTACTCCCATTCGTTGATGACTTTATAAAAACAGCGACAGGCCATGATTGGTCAGCAGATAATCCAATTGACCCGACAGCAAAAATGCTTGCTTCAGCTTTACTTGTTAGATGGTTTGATGATCCAGGGCAAATGGGTAGCATTTCAGACAATGATATCGGAGTTAAAAGTCTCGTTGGTCAACTTCATGGCAAAGCATTGCAGATGGTGACAGCATGAACATAAATGTTGGCGATTTGATTCATAAGATCCTAATCCAATATAATGCCACTGCTGATCAGACGGATGACAATGGCAGTCCCCTTGAAGATTGGCAGTCGCTTATGACTGTCTATGCAAAACGAAGTGGTCTTAAAGGGAAATTGTTTTATCAGGCAGCAGCAGTACAAGCCGAAAGTGATGTCTTGTTTACGATTCGTTACTGTGAAGGCATCAAAGCGGGGATGAGAATTGTGGAAGGTTCTGAAACATTTGAAGTGAAAGTACCACCTATTGATCTTGATGGTCGAAGAATGTGGTTGGAAATCCATACATGGCAGGTGTTGCAAAATGGCGGCTGAAATTGAACTATCAGGATTGGATGAATTATTAAATAAGCTTCAGCAAATGAGTGATAAAGCCGGACGTGTGGAAAATAAAGCACTCAAAGCAGCAGCTCAACCAATTGCAGATGAAATGAAGAGTCTTGTTAATGCGAGTTCAATTGACCATCTACATATTCGAGACAACATTAAAATATCTGGTGTCAAATCTAAGGATGGCATTAAATACATTGAGATTGGGCCAGGAAAAGAGACAAATTGGAGAGCTAAATTTCTTGAATGGGGTACAAGTAAAATGCCAGCCAAGCCGTTTGTACAGATTTCCTATGAACACAAGAAAAAGGATGTACTGGAAATTATGAAGCAGACCATTGCAGAGGCATTTGGATCATGAAGAATAGCTTAATTGTAAATGCTCTCAAATCTCTAGGTGTTCCAGTATCTTGGCAAGTGTATTCAGGTAAATTAACGCCTTACATTACATTCTTTTGCTATAACGAACAAAGTGAACAATTTGCTGATGATATTGAAATAGTCACAGGTTTTTATGTTCAGGTGGATGTATGGTCAAAAAATGATTACTCATCACTTGTCGATCAGGTTAAATCGAATATGGAAGCGGCAGGATTTATCCGCACAACAGCGCAAGACCTTATTGAGTTTGACACGCTCATTTTTCATAAGGCTATGCGCTTTTCTTATTATAATTAAAGGGGGAAAAGAAATTGTCAGGAACAGTAATCGGATTATCTAATTTAGTTTATGCCAAATTAACCAGCGATACCTTAGGTGGGATTGTCTACGGAACAGTTCAAACGATAGCACCAGCTATTGAAGCAAAAATAAACCCTAATGCTTCGACGGAGGTTTTATTTGCGGATGATGGGCCATCAGATGTAGCTTCTACAATAGGAAAAATTGATCTGGAACTCAATCCCCAGGATGTACCAATGGAAGTTCAGGCAGATTTACTAGGTCACATCATAACTGGCGGTGTAATTATACGAAAAAGTACAGACATTGCTCCCTATGTTGCGGTTGGATTTAAGGCGCTAAAGAGTAATGGTGGATATCGATATATATGGCTTTTAAAAGGACTGTTTGCAGAAGTCGAACAAGATTTTAAAACTCGGGAAGATAAAGTTACCTTCCAAACTCCAAAACTCAAAGGTATGTTTTTAAGGCGTGTCTTTGATGCAGCTTGGATTAAACAAACGGATACAGATATGACCACCTATGTATCAACATTAGGAACGAACTGGTTTAATGCTGTTGAATCAACTCCATCACCTCTGACTTGTACTGCTGTACCAATTCAGGGAGCCACTGGTGTTTCCAAGAGCGCACCAATTATTTCTTGGACTTACAGTAATGCAATTTTGTCAGGGCAATTGTCGGTTAATAATTTTATGGTGATTAATTCTTCTACAGGAGCAGTTGTGGCAGGAACGCTGGCAATAGATAGCAGTAATAAAATTGTGACACTTACACCATCAAGTGCTCTGACAGCATCGACTCTTCATATTGCTGTTGCCGATGTAGATGTACAGGACATTTATGGTCAGAAGTTAGTAGCAAATACAGTCGCCAGTTGGACTACAGGGGCTTAATAAATAGAACAAATACAAGAGGGGCAAGTCCCCTCTTTAAAAAATGGAGGAAATAGAATGGAATTAATACTTAACGATAAAACATATATTGCACCTGTACCTAAGGCAAGAATGGTACGCAAGGCCATCGAGATGACTGAAAAGACGGATTTCAATAATATTAAATCTTCAGAGTTTGACAACCTAGTGGGTTATGTCGTTGATTTATACGCCGGACAATTTACTATCGATGATGTTTATGATGGACTTGATGCCGATAAATTATTACCGACAATCATGAGTTGTCTCAATAACGTAGTAGGCTCGGTAGGAGCAAAACTTGAACAATTCCCAAACGGACAGACGGGGGCGTAGATAACGAAACTATGTCCCCATCTAATTTTTTAAAAGAAGTCTACCTCCAATTGATTGAGCAAGGATGGACGCTCAATGACATTGATGAGATGGATTTCTTTTATTATTTTGACTTATTGATTTTCAAAGCTACAAAAGAAGAAAGCAATAAACATGGTTTTATTGATCAGGTCTTTTAGGTGAAAGTGAGGTGAGATAAATGGCAGACCAAGAAGTGGGCAATCTTGCGGTCAAAGTGAGTATGGACAGCACTGGCTTTCAGAATGGCGTATCAGGAATAAATAAACAACTTGCCGTTGTACAGTCTGGATTCAAAGCCGCTTCAGCTGAACTGGGGGGCTTTGGTAATAGTACAGACCAGCTTAAATTAAAATCAAATAGCTTGAACCAACAAATGGATCTCCAAAAACAGAAAGTACAGGCTCTTGAGCAAGCATTCCAGACCTCGGCTGAGAAGAAAGGACTCGATGCTAGAGCAACGCAGGATCTCCAAATTAAGCTGAATAACGCCAAAACTGCACTTTCCACTATGGAAACGGAACTAGATAAAACGAATCAGTTGCTTGAGGAAGGCTCTACTAAGCAAAGTCTATTTGGGCAAGCAACCGATAAAATGGGGCTTAATCTTGGCAGTCTAAAAACAGCCTTTGGAACAGTTGGTTTAGCAGCCGGAGCATACCTAGCAAGTGCAGTTGGATCTGCAGAAAAAGCTGAAGTTAGTACAGAACGTTTAACAAAATTACTGGAAAACCAAGGCGAATCAGCATCGGGAGCAAGCAAAGACATTAAGGATTTCACATCATCGATAACCAAGATGTCCACTTTTTCCGGTGGAGAGGCCAAAGAAGCTCTACAAGTTCTGACTGAGAAGGGAATTAGTGCTTCTAAAGCTTTGAGCATGGAAGGAACAATTGCAGATGTAGCTGCAGGGCAAAATACATCTTTAAGTGATGCTGCGAATCTTGTTGCAGATGCTTACCATGGAAAAGCAAAAGCACTTGTAAGTCTAGGGATATTATCCAAAGAAGAAGTAAAACAGCTTGGTAATAGTGAAGATGCTACTATTTCTATGGCTGATGTTCAGCAAAGGTTGAATGATCGATTCGGAGGTTCTGCACAAGGTCAACTTGGAACTTATTCTGGGCAAATGAAGCAGATGGAGAACCAAATGAACTCGGCCAAAACTGCTATTGGTACGGCTTTACTGCCCATATTAGCTCAACTAGCACAAGCTTTTGCCAAAATCGTAATACCTTTAGCTGATTTCATTAAGCAGAATCCAAATTTTACAGCTGCAATACTTTCAATAACTGCATTACTGGGGACTTTGGTTGGTGGAGCCAGTGCAGTAAATACTCTAGCGGCTGCATTTGGTCCACTAAGTATGATAATGAGTGGTGTTGGCCTTTCGTTTGGAAGCTTAATCGCACCTGTACTTGCAGTTATTGCTGCTATTGGTTTGATCGCATTTGCAGGATATGAGATATACAAAAATTGGGACACAATTAAAGCCAAAGCTCAAGAGTTGTGGGCATCCATAAAACAAACCTTCGCAGACATTGGAAGTTTCTTTTCAAGTACTTGGAATTCAGCAACGAGCACTTTGAAAAATGCATGGAATGGTATCGGTTCATTCTTCGCTAACCATTGGGATGGAATAAAAACGACCACTGAAAACGTCGGGGATGGAATAAAAACCAGTGTCTCAAGCATTTTGAATGGGCTGGTTGCCGGAGTAATGGCTATAGTCACTCCGTTTGCTAGTGGGTTTATAATTCTTTGGAATTCAATGAAAGACGGCATCTCCACCATTATTGAAGGCATTAAAAATATCTTTCTTGGGGAATGGACAGCAATAAAAAACATTGTTCTAGGGGCAGTATTGCTCATTCTGGACTTGGTAACGGGTAACTTCACTCAGATGAAAATAGATGCCGAGAAAATACTCAATAATTTAAGTGCTGCCTTTGATTTGATATGGAAAGGCATACAGCAAATATTTATAGGAACCATTCAAGTCATATCGGAATTTTTAAAGACTGAGTGGGATGATATAAAAACCATAGCGGAGACTGTTTGGAATGAAATAGAGACTTTCTTTGAGAATTTGTGGACTGGAATAAAAACCACTGCGACCACAGCTTGGACAGACTTTCAGACTTGGGTAACTGACCTTTGGGGTAATATCGTCCAAGGGGCCATAGATATCTGGAATGGACTAATTAACTGGTTTAAAGAACTTCCACAGAACCTCAAAAATATAGCTGCCGATATGTTCACCTTTATGAAAGATGGTGTAATGACAACTATTCCAAGCGTCAAGGATGCCATAGTAAACGGTATCTCATCAGCCATTGATTGGATTACAGCCTTACCAGGGGAAGCACTTGAATGGGGTAAAGATATGATTCAGGGGTTCGTCAACGGTATAAAAAGCATGATGTCAACAGTTACAAGTACAATCAGCGATGTCGGTAGTACCATCCGCTCGTTCCTTCATTTTAGTACTCCAGATCAGGGGCCTCTTGCAGATTATGAGAAATGGATGCCCGACTTCATGAGT
>JARLHU010000088.1 GCA_031292095.1 Desulfosporosinus sp. | reverse complement strand
GGGGAGTCTAGAAAATATTGCAAGGGGCCTGCTGAGGCAAGAAGCAACTTTGTCATCCTACCGAGTGTCTGACCAATAATCCCCTCATACATCTCCAAGTCAACACCTCTCCTTTATACTTTGAGATAATTTTAGCGCATGACTGTAAAGGAGGTATTATTCTCCTGTTAAGAAACAACTATGTTTTGTTAAATTCAAGTTATTTTTAACGAATGATTTAGGGACAACTTAGAAAATAAATAGGAATTATAAAAAAAATTGCAAATTATAAAGCCCTCAAGAGGATAAATTTAACAACGAATTAACATCCCGTTCATTAAATCTTTACAATTAACTATTATTATGTAGTAAGAATATACAATGAAATAGATTTAATCGTAGTGTAGGTTTTGGTCGGAAAAAGGAGTTTTTTCTAATGTTTAACTCGGTAGATCTGAGCCAACAAAAACTATACCGTCTACTTCGGGACAATAAAACAATCTGGGTGTTATATCTGGATATCATTAAATTTCATGAGGTAGAATTTCGTTACGGCTACAAAATTTGCAACCAAATTCTGGCTGAAATTGGGAGCGAACTCAATCTTACTATTAAACAACAACGCAATCTCTATCTGTTCTCTCATTTCGAAAGCAGAGGTGGAGATGACTTCGTCGTTTATTTCGTTCCTGGAAATAATACTAAATTTGGAATGAACGAAATCCTTGAGCGATGGGTTCTTCCTTTAGAAGAGCGGTTCAACCGTCGAATTAGGAAACTAGTTAACGAGAAAATACACTTGCGTTCTGGACTTGCCCAGTGTATCAACGAAGTTGGACGAGGTGCCGACTATTTACTCTATGCAGCTGTAAAAGAGGCCTTCCTCCTCAATAAATCCGAACCTGATCCTCATTTCTTTGCTCGTCGAGAAGAGATTACCCACCTCATTGAAGAACCCGAAACATACTTGAAAATGGCTTTTCAACCAATCATCGAAACTCGGAGCGGGGAGATATTTGGTTTTGAAGCGTTGGCCCGGATACCAGGCTCCACTTGTTTTGACAATATTGCTGACCTCTTCCCCTTTGCTGAAAAGATTGGGCAGCTCTATCCCATCGAAACACTTTGCCGTCGCCAAGCTATTACTTCTTACCCGACGATTGTCCAAAACAAAGAATTGCTCTTCCTCAACATTAACCCCCAGGTTCTAATCGACTCCGAGTTTGCCTCTGGCCATACTAAAAAACTGCTTAGTGAAAAAGGGTTAGCCCCAACGGATGTCGTACTCGAAATCACCGAACGGAGTGCTATAGAGGATTTCTCCACATTCCGAGATGCTTTAGAGCATTACCGTAATCAGGGTTACCTAATTGCATTAGATGACGTGGGGGCCGGCTACTCCTCTTTACAGTCTGTAGCGGAGCTACATCCTGACTTTATTAAAGTAGACCGATCTTTAATTCAGGGAGTGAATGCTGATCCGATCAAATGGGCCTTGCTGGAGACCTTTGTCATCTTTTCTAAACGAATAGGCTGTCGTATCATCGCAGAAGGGGTGGAAACGGCTGAGGAAATGCGTACAGTGGTCCAATTGGGAGTGGATTACGTACAGGGATTCTTTGTGGCAAGACCCGCCTTTGAACGAAAGAGCATTAACCCTGCAGTTATGGAAATCCTAGATCCGTTACGCCGACTTAAATCCATAGATCAAAACCCTATTTTTTCCATGGTCGAGCCCTTACCCTTATTTAATAACAACGCCCTTGTCAATTCTGTTGAAACTTACTTCCGTGAGCACCCACACCAGTGGCTGGTGGGGATCATCGAAAACACCCGTTTAGTCGGTGTGATGCAACGCGACAGACTTTTTGCCGCCCTTGGTACTCGCTATGGTGTATCTCTTTTTTCAGAACGAACTGTTCCTATTTTGATGGACACAAATCCCCTCATAGTTGAAGACACCACTCCTTTAGAAGTGGTGTCTAGTCTAGCTATGCAACGCTCGGATGCGCAGTTGTTTGACGGCATCATTGTGGCTAACCAACGCAAGCCGATCGGCATGGTTTCAGTGGCCAATCTACTAAAAGCTATGTCCGAGAGGCAGATCAAGCTCGCCCAAGGAGCTAACCCCCTGACCGGGTTACCAGGCAACCTCCGCATTGACCAGGAGATCCGACAACATTTAGAACGAGGTTTGACCTTTGGCCTTATCTATGTCGACCTTAACAAATTCAAATATTATAACGACTTATACGGATTTCAACAAGGGGATGTAGCCATCAAAATGTTAAGCGAGGTTTTGCTGAATGCTTCCAATAATACCACCGAGGAAACCTTCGTAGGACACATCGGTGGAGACGATTTTATTGCATTTTCTTCACCCTCGGACCTGGAAAAATTAGCACTTAACATCCTCACCCAATTTGAACAATCTTGCACACAGTTACCAGGTACAGAAAACCTTAGCGTGGCTCTAGCCGGCCTCATCATAAACACTACTGACCAAAATTGGACACCCATACTGGTCTCCGAACGAGCTGCCCAAATCAAGAAAGAAGTTAAGGCAATAGGAGGCAACTCTTTTTTATTACGATAGCTAACCTTGCCAATCGGTTATCAAATCAATGTATAGTTGTCCGGAAGTATCCAGTTGGGCTAAGAATACCTCAGAAACCTCACCAATCTTGCGATCCTGCAACTGCGTCATTAGCCAGTTTTTAGTTATTCCTAAGCTTTTTAAGCCTTCTTCCACATATTTACCTTCTCGAATCAGAAGGGTCGGTAAGCCTTTATATGCGGTCGTTAAATGTAGATCTTCCGCTGTTACCGTTTGATAGAGGGGTTTAAGCAAAATGCTGAGTTTCCCATCCGGTTCCATAATCGCAAATTCGACTTCTTTCAGATTAAATACCTTTTCCTCCCGTAGCTTTATAAACAAATTATCAACCGACAATCGTAAATTTCTAAGGTTCTTTTCTAATATTTTGCCATTGGAAACGACAATCGTCGGACTCCCTTCAAAAACCTTACGGGCAAACTGGGACTTCAAGGAACTATACGTCATGAGATACGTCAAGAAAAAGTAACTTATTAGCGGTATTATAAAATTAAACGGCTCATCGTGCATGTCCGTGGCCAAACTAGAAGCCATTTCTCCCACGGCCGCAATGGTTGCAACATTATAAATACTCAGTTCTCCGATTTGCTTCTTTCCCAACACTCTTAAGCCAAACCAGAGCATAAAAAAGGATAAAAGTATCCGCACGGTCCTATTCATAATCACTCTTTATTATCACGCTCCGCTCATACTTTCATTATCCCACTCTTCTTTCTCTTTATTCTGAAATCCAGTTTAGCTGGATTAACTGAACCTCTACTAACGCATTTAGGAAATTTTGCAACATAAAAACCACGGGGTTACCCCGTGGCATAACAAGAGAGGTGGGCATAGGGCGCGATGCATCGTGCCCCTACTTATTTACAGCCCTCCGTTTTTCGTTGGATCATGAGTTTCGAGCAATATTCAATCATTTCTCGCCGGCGAACAATCCCAATGAAAATCTTTTGATCGTCCACAACAGGCACAAAATTCTGTACCACCGCTCTTGAGATCAAATCCTCTATTTGGGCATCAATCGTTACTGGCAAATTCTGAACATGTTGTTCTACTTCGCTCAAGAAAATATCCTCTGTATTTTGAAAGGTTAAACCAGGTGTATTTTTAAGCTTCCAAAGCAAATCTCCTTCAGTAATCGTTCCAACATACATCCCCTGTCCATTAATAAGAGGGACTGCAGAATAACTGTGATACTCCATCCTCTCTAGGGCCTGACGCATTGTTGCATTTTCTTTGAGGAAAACAATGTCTTTTTTTGGTATTAGGAAAAAAGCTACATTCATTACAATACGCTCCATTTTTAAAATTTTCATTACAAATGTCACTGAAACAACAACCATTTCTATTCTATAGACCAACTTATATTATAGGGATATCGTCCTAAAAAGAAAAGAAGATAATTATCAATCTTAGCAAAATGATAATCATCCTCTAAACCCAAAGCCATGCACTTAATTAAAAGTCTTTAATTTTAAGTAACCTATGATCGGGATTTACAGGTACAGGATATACCGAATCATTAATCTCAAAAATAGTAAACCGAAAGGTGATATCAACATACTCTGATAAATTAAGATAATCATATGGGTCATAATTCATCACAGGTTTTCCAATAACCAAAGTAAATATATGGTATAACCTTCCTTTGAACTTTCCCTCTTTTATAAGATATGTTTCAACTAAATGTTTGCTATATTCGTTACCGCTGGCATCTCTTAGTGTGACATATTTTTTTTCAAATAATTTATCTAATTCTGGATTAATGTCATGCGATAAAGGAATATACTCTCCATATGGTAAGGCTTCTTGATAGATCATTATTCTTAATCTGAGCTGTTCTTTGTCAACATATCGTTTTAATTGTTGTTGCTCATCAGAATTTAAATCAATAAGCCTACAGCCATAAGTATAATCATTTTCAATTTGATTCTTCCAGACGATTTCCGTTTTTACATTTATCGACAGATCATCCAGATAGAGATCAAAACACAAAGTAATGTACTTAGGAATATCTAAATCAGTGACATATCGTAATCCTGAACTACTTAAATCAACAATTTTTACCTTGAATCTATTGGGCAAGTTCTCTTCCACCTTGCTGGAAAATGTACCAATCGCATCAAGGTGGACATCCATTCGTATCTCGTCTCTGTTGTCTTTCGACATGAACTCGCCCCCTAGTCTTAATGACCCAGCGGTTTTTGCTAACACCAAATCTAATTAGTATTACCCAATCTTAATCATCTCATAATCTTTTTGCAAAGTAAGGGGAAATCTGTCGCAAGAAAAATAAAAAGACAAAATATGAACGAACAAAAAAAAGGCCCCACCGCCCAGATGATGGGAGCCCTCTTTGAAGAGGAGGAAAATGGCTTAAGTTATTATACCATCTATAATCTGAATATTCAATATATTCAGTAAAATGTTTTTTACATGTGCCGAATGGCCTTAACTCTTCTATATTCTCGTTCTAAACTCTTTGATACTTATGTCAATATTAGCTCTCTTCTTCTCTAAATCCCGTAATTTTTCATAAGGACTTATCAGTGCCCAATTCGCTGGTCCCCATACATACTTTCTGATTGCGTGATATTTTCTTAATTCTTTAGGTGAAAACCACATATCTTGATATATCTGATGAAACCACAAACCTTCTTTTTCTGCTGTCTCGAATAAAGGTTTTAAGCTATTCAAGACCAACTTAGTTTCATCCATTTTATCCCCCCCACCCTACAATATTGATTTTAACTGAATCAATTTCATGCTTTAAACATCTCCCTTGTAATTATCTGTTGTTCTTATCATAGATTAAACTTATTACATTTACGTGACATTTATATGGATATTATATGTCATAAAGAATAATACAGCCGAGAAACTTTGATTCCTCGACTGTATTTATGCTAACGCGAACTTAGGCACATTCAAGTAAATAACTAGTCAGTATGCCAGTCTATTTTGTGTCATATGCCTTATTCTGCGCAACTGCTTTTGGTGAATTAATATCAATTATACCACTATCTTCAAGGAACACCTTAGTGGTTTTCCATGCAAGCTCATAGGTGAACTCAAATCTTTGAATAACCCCATCACGGACTACATCGCTAACACCTTGCTGATTAAACTCTTTATCTGCTTCTTTAAGCCTTTGCAATGCATTATTAAAATTACTGAGTTTAGTTTCCAACTTACTCATAGATCCTAAAATCCCGCATTTTTTTATACCTACAAGGAGAAACACTGTAAATACGCCTTGGGGAATTCTGAACGGGGAACCACAGATTACACAGATTACACAGATTAAGAACGATTAGATAAAGAAGTTTCGATTGGAATAAATT
>JARLHU010000087.1 GCA_031292095.1 Desulfosporosinus sp. | reverse complement strand
ATCAAACTCTCCATAAAAAGTTATTTCAACTTCATTGAAGAAGATGATTCGCTCATTGTTTCTTTGAAACTCTTGCGAGTTTCTCTCATTGGCTGTCCTTGTTGTTTAGTTTTCAAAGATCAGAATAATCTTCGGCCACTTGGGCCAGATCTACATCTTAGCATTTTCAACTCGCGTTGTCAATGACTAATTTTCTTTGTCAAGACCGACTAGTTCGAAGGTTTTAACCCCTCGCTTGTTCAATCATTGTGCGTCTCTGTGGCGCTCAGTTATAATACCATTTTCATTGTATACTGTCAACTATTATTTCATAAGTTATTGCTTTTTATTCTACTTTTTAATTTTGCTCGTTTGTCCATGCGTCCTTGGACAAGGCCAGGGAGAAAAAATCCTTATCCACTTCGCTAGTCAGTATGACTTTACATCCTAAATTATTTATTTTAAATTGGAGACTCAAAAAGGCACGGCTAATCCTAATCGCCGGGCCTTTTTCGTCACTTAATAGACGACCTTTCAGTGGAGACAATTAAGAAATGAACGCTAGTCATTTAATTTGCGAGCGTTACATATTCTTGCGGTTGCACGTAAAATTCGATTTCATAACGATCACTTAACCATTTTGCCTTCCATTCGTCCAGTAATAAAACAGCATAGTTCTCATCTTTATCCATCACTACCGTACTCATGCTGGACTCTGTAAGAAGCTTGATCGTCTTTTCATCTTTGTCAACCCAACGTACAATTTCAAAAGGAAGCTGTTGAATATTGACCTGAACACCGTACTCCTCACGCAACCGGTATTCTAACACTTCAAACTGTAACTGACCGACAACACCGATAATCGGTGCCTCTACTCCTACATGCAAATCTCGAAAAACATGGATAGCTCCCTCTTCTTGTAGTTCCTGAATCCCTTTAATAAATTGTTTGCGCTTTAAGGCATTCGCAATATTGATGCGGGCAAAGTTTTCAGGACTAAAGAAAGGCATTGCTTCAAACTGGAGTCCGTCTTTTTCGGTGAGAACATCCCCTATACGTAATAGGCCACTATCATGAACCCCGATAATGTCGCCAGCAAACGCCTCATCCAAAATTGTTCTTTCTTGGGCAAACAATTGCTGAGGCTGAGCGAGCCGGAGCCGTCGATGGGAACGCGTATGAATCACATTCATACCCCGCTCATAGCGGCCCGAGCAAATCCGGATAAACGCTATACGGTCGCGGTGCTGGGAATTCATATTAGCTTGGATTTTAAATATATACCCAGAGAAACTGGGGGTTTCTGGATCTAACTCACCCATATTCGTACTACGAGGTTGGGGAGCGGGTGCAAGTTGTAGAAAACTACTCAAAAAGTTAGGGACTCCGAAGTTATTGAGTGCACTCCCAAAAAACACTGGAGTCACTTCGCCACGATTCACTCGTTCCTGAGAGAAAGTATTTCCCGCCATATCTAATAGTTCAATTTCCTCCTTAAGCTGGTTATAAAGGACTTCTCCAATGCCTTCCTGCACGTTCAAATCGCTAAGTGCCCCGGATACAGGTGGCTTAGCGCTGGTCTTTTTACTTCCTTCCATGAATCGCTCAACCTGCCCTGTCTGTCGATCATAAATCCCTTTAAAATCCGGACCCATACCGATCGGCCAATTCATGGCATACGATTCAACCCCAAGAACCTTCTCCACTTCATCCATCAAATCAAGGGGATCTTTAGCATTACGATCAAATTTATTAATGAATGTAAAGATTGGAATCCCCCGTTTACGACAGACATGAAACAATTTTTTCGTCTGGGTTTCAACCCCTTTGGCCGCATCAATCAACATAACTGCGCTATCTGCTGCCGTCAGGGTACGGTAGGTGTCTTCACTAAAATCTTGGTGACCGGGCGTATCTAGAATGTTAATGACGTATCCCTGATACTTAAATTGAAGGGCACTAGAAGTAATAGAAATACCCCGCTGCCGCTCAAGATCCATCCAGTCTGACGTAGCATACCGTTCCTCTTTTCTAGCTTTGACTGAACCAGCTTCGCGAATTGCACCTCCAAAAAGCAACAGCTTTTCCGTTAATGTCGTCTTCCCTGCATCCGGATGAGATATTATGGCAAATGTTTTCCGGGAATTGATTTCTTGATTTAATTCCGTTTGGTTCAATGTTTTTAACTCCTTAACTTAGCTTTTATCATACATCCTATTCGCAATTTATATATTAGCTTCAAATATTGTAAGGATTCATTATAACATACCCCAATGTATATCCCAATCAATTTCCTTTCCTTCTACAGACAAGCAGGGTAATGACCAAGAACCCCTCTTTTGTACAGCAATTTCATGACGTTCTCTTCCATTATCAGGAGGTATTTACCAACTCCATGTAGAATCTGTTACCTTAGCTAACGCAGATAAAGGAGGAAGGTTACATGTCTTTGTTCCAGGAGCTCTTTGAGATTCTACGCCAAGACGACTGGAAATTTGATTTTGACATAAAAAATGAGATCATCAAACTTGAAATTTCTGGCGTTAACACTAATCTCCATGTTTTCCTTCTTGTTGATGAAAAGCAAGAATCCTTACTTTGCAACACCTATCTCAAGCAAAAAGTCCCCCACTCGAAACGTCTTGAAGTATGTGACTTCATGAATCGTGTTAATTATGAACTCGCCAATGGTAATTTTGAAATGGATATGGATAACGGAGAAATTCGGTATCGTACATTCCTCGATCTTGCCGATGCAAAACCCTCTAAAGGTCAGATTCAAAATATTATTTGGAACGGTATCCAAGAATTCGACTCCTATTACTCTGGATTAATAAACCTCGTCTACTGGGATTACAACGTAGAAGAGGCGGTGGCTTGTTGTAGTGGGGATGATCAGTAAAACATGCCTATGTCATCGGTAAAATATAAATACATATCATAATAAAATGCACTAGACTTCCGGCTACAATAAACAGATGAAATATTTCATGAAAACCAAAGCGTTTGGGAAAAAAATCAAAGATTTTGGTAGCATAAATAACCGCACCCAAGGTATAGACCACTCCGCCCACGGCCATCAGTATTATCGCTCCGATTGGCAAATGTTTAATAAGTTGTGAGAATGGAACCAGTGCAATCCAGCCAAGTGAGACATAAAAAACAGTCGAAACATAACGAGGTGCATGGATAAACCAGATTTTTAAAGCCATCCCAATAATGGCTAAGGTCCAAACTGCAACGAGCATCGCCCAGCGCCATGCCCCTTCTAGGCCAAAGTAAAAAACCGGCGTATACGTGCCAGCAATTAAAAAGTAAATGGCTATATGATCTACCCTCTTCAGGAGAAGCTCTCTCTGAGGTGTGGTCTGAACCCCATGATAGACTGAGCTAGCCCCATAAAGCACAATCACACTAAGCCCATAAATCGTCATCGTGATGATTTTCGAAATATTATTTCTGCTGATTATTATTAAAAATAATAGCCCAACAATCGCTGCCATAAATGGAATAAGATGAGTCCATGTGTTTACAGGTTCCTTCATTTTGAAACTCATGAGTCCGACCTCCTAGTTTACGCTCACGAATATAGTTTAAGATAATAATATCTTAAACCTTAGATCGGTGAAAGTAAACTCGTTCTGCTTAAGCTAACCATCAAGACTTCCGGTGAAAGAATTGAACTTTAAACTATTTGCTTCTCATCCATATAAGGTAAGCTCTCTATTTTGTAGCAATAATTACCTGACTAATTAAATTGATCTAACACATAATAGGATTGTTCCAGTTTACAAATAAACAATTTAAAGGAGGGTACCCAGCAATGGCAGGAGAAAGAAACACTAATACACCAGCGGCCCAAGGTGCTTCACAACAGTTGGATCAATTCAAGTATGAAGTAGCAAATGAAATGGGTCTTCAACTCGGCGGTGACCGTACAAGCCGCGAAAACGGTTCTGTCGGCGGCCAAATGACCAAACGGATGATTCAATTTGCAGAGGAACACCTAAAAGGCGGTTCTAAAATCTAACATTAATCCGGTTTCCTAAAAATAACACGGATTAAAAATAAGAGGGATATCGGAAGATATCCCTCTTATTATATTTCACAGTCAATATGTATGCAGCACTTGGTACAATCATGGACATAATCTTAAGCAACCAGACGTGGCCTCAATCAACTTTTCGATCCAATCCAACAATTCCAGAATATATTGTTTGTTAGGTCCTATATAGGTTCCATCGTGATCTTTAATCACCCTAATTCGAACCTTATCAATAGTTTCATGAGCCTCTTCGTAAGCACCTTTCGCCGAATATTCCGTAGGATTTGTAATTAAAGATAATAAGGAATAACTTCGGTTGAGAACTTGAACTAAATCCGTATGAAGTTTGGATGAGATCGGGAACTGCCAAACTTGTCGGAGATGAATCATTTGTTCTACCGTAGTCCTCATTTGATCCAAACGAATCAGAGGATTAACATAACGTTCGTGAAAGCGGGCTTCTCCGCTTTTCTTTGAGGCAGAATCTTTCTGAACCAAAGCCACAAAAGCGTGGGCTTCTTCCGAACTTTCTTTTAATTTGTTAACCTCTTCTGCCTCTACCTTGACTTGCGAGTCAAGAAGCGCTCTAAATGCCGTCTGATATAAGCGAATAACGCGATGCCGAGCATCTTGAAAGCTTTTTTCCGTTTCCTTGTGATAACGAGGTGGGAAAACCCAACGATTCACGAGATAGGCAATGATAATCCCTAAGGCCGTATCAATGATTCGATTAACTGCGTAATCTAATGGTTTTCCGGTTAGATTAACGCAAATGGCAATAAATACAACACTGGCAATACCCATTGCTTCATACCATTTCATGAATTTCAGTATCGTCATGGTTACAATCAAACCCAGCCCTGTCCACCAAGCGTTACGCACCGCCACGAGCGCAAAGACATAACCTGTTACAGCACCGACGATCGTTCCCTTCATACGATGAACTCCCGCCGTTAAGGATCCTTCAATTGTTGCTTGCATGGCTATAACGGCCGCAATAGCACTGTAAAAAGGGTATTCAAATTTAAGTAATTGGGCAATCCAAATACATAAGGCTACGGCGATACCTGTCTTAATAATTCTCCAACCAATCATAGACTCTCCTTACTGAAATTGTATTGAGTTGTTTGGCATTATATCATTTTTTTAACTATAATAACAAAAAAAATAGGAGCCGCGGCTCCTATTTTATCGTACCATCCGTTTCTTCAAGGTGTTTTTTCTTTGAGGACAGGTGCGCTTTAACATCTTTAATTTGGTGTGGGGTAAGCTCTCCCGCATTTTCAGCTAAAAACTCTTCATTTTTATGAATATTCCTAAGGGTTAATTCCATTTTCTTTAATTCTTCATTCTGGTCTTTATTGCCATCATTTCTGGGCATGATCATCACCTCAGAAATAGTTTATCCAAAGATAACGCATTCATTCTGCCTAAATAAGACGATTCTCGAATATATAAGGTGAGCGAAAAATAAAGAACGTTACTTTGGAAGAAGAAAGAAACAATTAATAATAAAAAGAACCCCTAGAGGTTCTTTTTATTAAGATCGGTTTATTGAAATATTGCCTAAATATTTGCAGAGAAACGATTTAGTCTACAACAGAATAGCCTGCCTCTACGATCGCTTTAACGAGCGTTGCACGTTCAACATCCCCAGTTACCACAGCTTCTTTGGCCGTAAGATCGACTTTAACGCTTTCAACGCCACTTACTGCTTGCAGAGCTTTTTCAGCTCTCATCTTGCAATGGTTACAGGTCATGCCTTCAATTTTAAGAATAGTTTGGCTCATTTTCTTCACCTCCAGTTTCAGAAGTCAGTAGTCCGAGGCCAGAGGCCGGATGACAATTAACTTCAGTAATACTTTGTATTCCAATCCTCATTAAGGCACCGTCAATGCCGACCGAGGAAAACTTGCTACGCACGCTAAAATTCTCGTTTAAGAAGATTAACTTATTAACTCTCTAATTTTTTGTCATACTTTCTCAGCATCAGAGAACTGGTCACTACGGACACAGAGGAGAAAGCCATGGCTAATCCCGCCCACTCGGGCGGTAAAAGTTTCCCGGTTACAGGGTACAGCACGCCAGCGGCAATTGGGATACCAATGGTATTGTAAAGCAAAGCCCAGAAAAGGTTTTGCTTGATTTTAGTAAGTGTTTTTCGTCCTAAACGAATAGCCCGCTCCACATCAAGAAGGTCATCGCGGACTAACACCACATCCCCCGTTTCCTTGGCCACATCTGTCCCTGAACCGATGGCAATTCCGATATCGGATTGGGCTAAGGCTGGAGCGTCATTAATTCCATCCCCCACCATCGCTACCTTAAAGCCTTGGTCTTGATACTTCTTGATAATATTAATTTTATCTTGCGGTAAGATTTCGGCAATAACCTCATCGATACCAACTTGATCGCCGACTATATGAGCGATTTTTTGATTGTCTCCTGTAATCATAAAGGTCTTTAATCCTAACTGGTGCAGTCGGTCAATGGCTTCTTTGCTGCTCTCTTTAACCACATCAGCCAAGGCAATAAGGCCAATCACACGGCCGCCTAAGGCAATAAAGCTAGTTGTTCTGCCCGATTCAGCCAGACGCAGAAAATCCTTTTCTGCTTCCTTTACATCTACGCTGTGCAAATGCATTAGTTTAATGTTTCCAATCAGTAATGCCTGCCCTTCAAAGGTGCAGGTAACACCATAACCTCCCTCTTCGCTATAACTCGCCACTTCTTGAATTGCAAGATGCTCTTGCTTAGCCCTTGCAACAACCGCCTGAGCCAAAGGATGAAGGGAGGGATTTTCACCTGCTGCCGCTATTAAGAGGACATCCTGTATCGTATAATTGGCATAGGGTACGATATCCGTCACTTCGGGAGTTCCTTTGGTCAACGTTCCTGTTTTATCAAACCCAATCACTTGTAACTTGGCAATCCCTTCGAGGACAGCTGCAGATTTAAATAAAATACCTCGGTTTAAGCCCACTCCACTGCCAACCATAATTGCCGTAGGAGTAGCCAGTCCCAAAGCACAGGGACAGGCGATCACCAAAACAGCAATAGCCGCTGTAAAGGCAAAAACGAACGGTCTATGCAAGCCAAAATACCAAACTAGAAAGGTTATGATTGAAATAGAGACAACCGTCGGAACAAAGTAATTGGCAATGGTATCTGCCAACCGTTGAATCGGTGGTTTTACCCCCTGGGCATCTTCCACCATTTTGATGATCCCGGAAAGCACTGTATCTTTTCCAGTTTTGGTCGTTTTAACCTTAATACTGCCCGAACGATTGATTGTCGCACCAATCACAGGAGCTCCCACGCCTTTATCAACCGGTATGGATTCGCCGGTCAGCATGGCCTCATCTATACTGGCTTGCCCTTCAATAATCTCGCCGTCTACGGGTATTCTTTCTCCGGATTTAACGATGACAACATCACCGATTTTCAAATCGGATGCGGCCACTTCTTTTTCTTCCCCGTTCACAAGCAAACGCGCTTTATCGGCCTGTAACTCTAACAATCGTTTTAAGGCCTGACCGGCCCGCCCTTTTGCTTTGGCCTCAAGATATTTGCCAAAACGCACAAAGGTAATCAACAAAGCTGAGGTATCAAAGAAATTAGGGCCTTCGAAGAAGAGAGACGGAAAGAACATGTGTAAAGTAGTCATCAGACTATACCCATAAGAAGCAGTAATCCCCAAAGCAACTAAGACATCCATATTGGCTGAGCGGTTTTTTAAGGCGTGGTAAGCTCCTCGATAAAATGTCCAACCTGCCGTAAACTGGACGATAGTCGCCAAAGCAAGGATCGTATACATCACAGGCCTCGCCATCGGGAGATACATGAGCGGCATAATAGGCAGTGCTAGAATCGCGCTAAATATGAGCCAATTGCGCTGTTTAAGCGCGGTCCGATCGTCTTGGTTTTCGTCCTTGTTCTCGAGAGGAGTATACCCAGCAGCTCGTACTTGCGCAAAGATTTCCTTCATATTGATAACACTTGGATCAAACTCTACCGTCACCGCTTCACCCGCGAAGTTTACAGACGCACTTTGTACTCCAGGAGTACCTCTAAGCTTTTTCTCAATCGCTAGGGCACAATTTGCGCAAGACATTCCACCTACTTTAAAATGTTGCTTTCCTACGTTTTCACTTTGCGCTGCATACCCAAGATCCTTGATCTTGGCAAGAAGGGTTTCTTCTTTAACCAAGTTGGGATCCATTTCCACCATTAGTTTTTCCGAAGCAAAATTGACAGCAACCGTTTTAACCCCGGGCATCTTTTGGAGACCCTTTTCAATGGTCAAAGCGCAATTCGCACAGGTCATCCCACTAATTTTAAAGAGTTGTTTTTGATCTCCCGCTGCAGATGTAATAGCTTCAAGAGGTATATAACTAACCGTCTTTTCCTCTTCTACCTGCGTTTCGACTGGCTTGTCCATCGAAAAACCAGCTTCCTCGATTTCTTTACGAATATCGGACAGATTGACCTTATCCGGCTCCCAGTCAAAGGTAGCCTTCGAATCTGCTAAAGACACCTGAATATGCTCCACGCTCGGGAATTTTCCTAAAATCTTCGTGACATCGTTGACACAATGTTGACAGCTCATGCCATAGACCGGTATTTCTTTTTCCTCACGGATTGCTTGTTTCGTCATCTTTTATCCCTCCCCACTACGAGGCTTTTCGCATCTAACTCTTAAGTGAACCAAGTCTAACCTTTGAGCTCTTACCTTACCTTACCCTTTCAAACCATAATCTAAAAAAATCTAAAAAACTTGCTATCTTAACGAATCATACGAAAGATGGTTTTAAGAACCTCATCAATAACCTTTTCATCTCCAGCCTGGAGTTGTTCTTTAACACAAGATTTCATATGTCTTTCCAGAAGCAATCGAGAAGCTCCATCTAAGGCGGATTGAGCGGAGGAGATCTGATTTAAAACATCATCGCAATAAACGTGACGTTCGATCATTCCTTTAATCCCCCGTATCTGTCCTTCAATGCGATTCATCCGGGTCACAAGCTCTTTAATTGTTTTATCATCATGATGGCTCGTTCGTTCTCTTTGATTCTCACGATCGCTTTGGCAGATCGAACACGAATGGACCTGCTCTTCTTCTGAATCCATATTAATCACCTCTAATAATATAGTATACCCCCCTATGCTATAAGTCAATACATACCTATATTCATAGGGGCTTGATGCTTAGTACCCTCATGTTCGAACTAATATCACAATTGAGACTACAATAGACAAGAACACGAAAAAGGGCACGATGCATCGTGCCCTTACTTCCCGCTAACCTACTTCCCTTTACAGATCGCCTTCTTCTGGAACAATACAGATCATTGAAAATAGTTCAGTTCCTCGGTTTAGAAACTGATGCATCTTGTTTCCTGGGACATAAGCATAAGAACCTTCTTCAACCTCATGATCTACTCCATCCAAGTGAAGAATCCCTTTCCCCTTCAAAATGTAATTAATATGGGGCCATGAATGGCTGTGCCTGGGAGTGTATCCATCGACGCCTAACTCGAAGACCCGCATGACATTCCCATCCCAACCTTCCTTGGGAGAAATCAGAACTTTTTTAGAGACATTTTTCAGAGAATTTCCTTCAAGTTTTAACCCTTGAACATCTCTTTCGTGGGCAACGATCATAACTCTACCTCCTTTAATGACTATTGCATTCATTCTGCTTCTTTTGCGGAATTCCTCCTAGATTTTAACTGTAATTTACTCAACTTTCGCAGAGCGAAAGTTATCGTAGAACATCATCCCTTCTTTAAATCCTATTCAATTTGGGTTTTTACGTCCAGCAATCCACCTTACACCAATTAATAAAGCAACAAAAAACAAGGTTACTAACTTAGACGAACAGAGAAAGGCATGTCAGTTACTGACCCACGATAGATTCTTATATCAAGCCCGTTTTGTTCTGCCAAATCAATTGCTGTTTTTGAAATTTCAATACCTGTTACATTAATTCTGCTGTCATGAAAAATCTTTGCATTTCTGCCATATCCAATACCCGGGATTAATATATCCTTAACTTTCTTCTCAAGGAAAAAGTCCTTTGTTAAGATTGCGGAGTCTGAAGGTTCAAATCCCCACATCATCTGTTTTTCTATAAAACTTGATTCCCAGAATTCTGTCATATCTCTACTCCTTTATGTTTTTTTTTAATGGGATATTACCCTGCTTACGGCTAAAGTAAAAAGTGCACAGAACGTAAGAGTAGAATTCATAGAATACTATGAATTCTACTCTTTTTCTTAGTAAAGTTAATAATCTTGAGGGGTTACGCTTCTTGATCAGCATTCTCAATGCTCCAGGTTTCACGGGGATAGCGATCTCGAACTATCAATATTTGTTGTCTTTAGGCGTTGAGGAAATCGCCCTGTCGAGTCGGTAAACATCGGCAGCAATGTCGGCCAAGGTAATAGCCGCGAGGCGTCGATCCAGAACATGATTCGCCTCTGCGACGGCGTCATCTAGAGCAAGGTGAATCACCTTTTCGATGAGGCAACCGGGGCTTTCATCGTGCGTCGAGGGGAAGGTGACCACCCGCTCGTCGAGAGCGCGTTGAACCTCCTCTAAGGTAATTTTGGAAAGGGGCCGGACCAGTCGCCAACCGCCGCCATGCCCCTTCAAAGACGAGACGATTTGCGCCTCGCGCAAACCGGCGAATGTGCGGCGGATCACTACCGCATTGGTGCCGGCGCAAACGGACATCTCCTCTGAGGTCATCGCGGCGTCAGGTCGCTCGGCCATGTGCAGTAGCACGTGCAATGCGACGGATAAGCGTTTATTTCTTTTCATGTAACTTTTATTATTACATGATATTAGATTAGTCAATTAAACTATAGTTAATGTTTCCCTTCTTCATGAGAAATTTACAACTTTTTCATGAGATAGTCGTATCCAGGCGTTAATATAGGGACACGAAATTAAATGCTCCCAGTGAGAGTTATATTAAACCCCAGATAAATTTTATAGCCACCCCATATAAGACAAAGCCAATAATAAGTTTAACCTGATTGCTCTTTAACTTGGAATGCATTAGATTGGCACCGATGATAGCACCCACAATAGAACCGACGGCTGCTATTATCAAGAGCGTCCAATTTATTTCACCTAATGTTACATGCCCTAAAAAGCCACTTAATGATGCAAATAAAACCACAAATGCTGTAGTACCCGATGCTTTCTTAGGCTCCATCCCGCTTCCCACCAGAGCTGGAATGATAAAGTTACCACCTCCAATACCAAGAAGCCCCCCTAGATATCCGGCAAAGGCTCCAATCAATCCCCCAACAGCAAGATCGCGTTTCATATTTTCCACTCGTTCTCTTTGTTTCGGTCTATAAAATAACATCATGCTCCCGGCAAAAACCAAGAAAGCAGAAAATGCCCACAACAAAACCGTCTTCGAAACAAATTGTGTGGAATAAGCTCCAAGAGGGGACAATAAAGTAGCAACTATGGCAATTGGTATAGCGATTTTATAGATAACCAATTTATGTTTAGCATTGGCAATCGTCGCAAATATCATGCTTATACCATTTAACAATAATGCTATGGCCATAGCCTCTTTCAAGGGAACCCCCAACCAGTAAAAAACAGGGATTATGATAAAGGCTGCTCCCAGTCCCGCCATTGTTAACACTGTAGTAAAAAGAAACACTAGTAAGCCCGCCACAATCATGAGTTCTATAGACATAAAGTTCCCCCTCCTTTTTTTATCATAGCCTTACGCATTCGCTGAAGCAGTTGGAAATGCTTTAATGTCTAAACACAATACCCAATCAAACTTAAAATTCAACTTCATTATTTAAAGCTAGCCTGCTCATAAATATACTGCTTCTCTCTTTCGTTTAATAGCTTTTCTGTGATATACGCAATCAGCATAATCCCAGGTATATCAATCACAAACCGAGTCACCATGAACTTCCAGCCCATCGAAGAAGCCTCAAATAAAAGCATCGGTATTTTAGTTGTTGACCAGGCACCAATAAAAATTAAGACATTAGAAAACTTGCTCCCCTTCTGCAAGAGCACTCCTGCTATGGGAAAAGCAGCATATAACGGCCCGGCTGCGGCCGAACCTAGGAAAAATGCGATTAAAACCCCAATGATTCCGGATTTCTCACCCATCATATACATTAATTTTTTAATTCTTCAACAGTTGTTTTAGTGAAAATACCAATAAGGTATAGGTGCAACAAGTACTCTAAGTATTGTTCTCACTCAAAACACCTTAAAAATATTCATGTTTACTCGTATACTTTATCATACTTATATAATATAATAATTTTATTATATTTGCTACTCTCCAGGAAACAAAAGGAGGACGTATAACATGAAAACATGTGGTAACTGTGGTTTAGGTATAAACGACAATAACGACCTTATAAGCTGTTTCAAGTACAAAACCCTGAGCAATTCACAAGAAGACAAAACTAGCTGCTCATATTTCATTGAAAAAGTCTTAGAGGATGATGGCGAACCCCTTCCTCCCATACAACACTTGTTTTTAGTAGAAGAGCAATTTAAAGAGCGAAAAATGAAAATCAGCATAAACCATGGTCTGCGGATGTAGTTATAGCAGCAGGGGCATCTGTACCTTTCAGTACAGATGCCCCTGTTGCTACCCTATTTTGCTAAAATCAGTCTTCTGTCTCGAAACCATCTATTTTATTTTTTCAGCACAGGGAATACAGACTTTTTCGCTATTGATATTTTGCAATTTGTGCGCAAATACCCGTTCACCACACACCGCGCATAAGTCGGTATCAAATATTCCTTTTGTCTTTTCAAAAGGATGATCGAACACAGGACTGATAGTCAGAAATTCTTCTTCGGCCCGGTTCATGACCCCTTCAACTAGCGGATCAGTGATATTTGCGAGTATGTCTTGTGGCGGTACGCCTTGTTTGCGTTCCTCCACAAAGGGTGACTGCAGCATCATACCGAAAAATTCCGGTTTTAGCTGAACGCGCACAGCTTTTTGCTGTTTAGTATCAATCAAAGTAAAGGCCATCTTACCCATATAGGTTTTCTTAATATTGCTTTTGCCATACGTGCAACCAGTAACCGTCATCAGGCCATCAACAAAACAACCAGCGGCGTGATCGTTACCGGTCTCCACTACCATCACCAGTTCCTTATCCTGGGAACGTTCCACACCAAGGGCGTTCATAGCTGCTGCCCCAGCCCTGAGACCTAACGGCATGGCTGGGCACTTGTGCCCGTGAAATTTGATTCCTACGTCGAAATAATCTTTTGCATTAATCATACTAAATATTGCCTCCTTATATTTTTCGGGTTTTTTACCCAAGAAAATATCACCCTCATCTCCAGCTACCTTTTCTGTTGGAATCCTCCGACTTCTCTTTCCTCAATTAAAATCACTTTTGCTCCGAGCTGAGCTACGTGTATGTAGATACATATCCCAGCAGGGTCGTCTCCTGTAAAGCATATATCTGTCGATAGTTCCTTGATATTAAGCAATCACCTCATATGTTAGCATTACATTATTATATGATAATATTATACTAACACTTTATATATCGTGCGTCAATATTTATTCACAAGTAACTTAGGGGATTTAAAAAGGCTGTTGATACTATCAACAGCCTTTAGGAAATTTATTTCTGACAATCACAGTGGATATTTCCAGCCAAAATCTCTTTCCAATCACCAATGACATCGTGGGTCCAGCAGTCGTCAGCACCGGCCGCCTCACGCATTACAAGGGCAAAAATATAGGACATTTCTTGTACCGTAGCCCCAGCTTCAAGGGCACCTTTAAAGTGCTTAAGCACGCAAGGCTTAGAACGTCCCTTAATTGAAAGGGCAAAGCAAATGAATTGATAGGTCTTTTCGTCAATCATTCGCTTTTCGTTATACAAGGCATCCATCTCATCAAGCTTTTGCACAAACTCAGGGAAAAATTCCGCCAGCATTCTCATTGAATTAACACCTCCTTTCCTTTTAATTAATTAGACAAAAGCATTAAGCAAGTGCCGACCCAAAATGCCACCGCCAAAATAAAAGTGAAAGAATGTTAATGTTACCTTATTCCATTTCTGCTTGAATATATTTTTTCACGTCAGCTTTACTTAGCACTTTTCCGGACATTTTAACCTTTCCGTTAATTACCAGCCCAGGGGTAAGCATTATTCCATACTGTACGATTTTAGCAATATCTTCTACCTTCTCTACATTGGCCTGAATACCTAATTCTTTGATTACTTCATTGATTAAACTATAGAGAACAATACATTTTTTACATCCGGTACCTAGCACTTTGATATCCATTTCTTTTCCTCCTAAAATTATTATGCCCTAAGCAAATATCCAGTTAAACAAATACCCTACGAAAATAATCGCCTTCTTTAAATTCCTCAGCAAGCAAACTTCTTCATACTTAGCAACAATTGCCGCTGCTACTATCCGAACAATCACAGCTCGGCTCTTTTCCAGTTAGCCAACCCCTAATGATTGCGTAGGCACAACCAACGCCCTGCTTTACTTCTATGGCATTAAACGGACAATTTTTGACACATGCACCGCATTCCATACAACGGTCTTTATCAACAATGACTGATCGTTTGTCTTTCATTAGAAAGACATTATGCGGGCAAACCTCAATGCACCTTCCACAGCCCGTGCATTGATCTGACTTCAGTTTCAATGTAGCAACATTTTTCAAATATTGATTTTTCATAAAGACAACTCCTTATAGCTTAAATGAAGCTGTTAATCAGAATCAAAATTATACCCAGAAATATTGAAATACTAAGCGCAGGAACAGCTATTTTCATCTCTTTCAAGACACCTGAAAAGGAAGTAAACGTGGAAGAACCTGTAAAGTTCATTGCAAAAAAAGCAGATACTGAAGGCAGAATGAGTAAATACCCCAGAGCTCTCAATACACTATATTGCGGAACGGCCGTCCATCCATTTAGCACATTAACTAACACAGCCCAAGTAAATCCCACTAACCACCCCTTCCAGGCGAAAGCTCTGCCTGGAATCCAAGGCAGCAAGACCGGAGTTAAGACACACCCTACTAAGACAGCGCCCATATAGGCGTAAAAGTCAACGAACCCAAAAGGCCCTATACCAAGAAGATTTAACAGAAAGAGTATGCCAAAAATCATTAAAGAAAGTTTGAAAGTACCCACCAATTCCACAGGGGTCAATACCAGTCGATCATAGGCGCTGTCCTTAACCCTCCGCATTTCAGCGGTGGCCTTCATTCCCGAATTGATAAACGCTTTAACATCCTTTGCCTTCACAGGTCCATAAATCACTTTAAAACCAGAAAACTTTGAAACCTCGTGAGCACTTATACCCGGTGCGCCCAATTGCGGTAAGATAAGCGTTTTGTGAGACACAACCTTCTCTAATTGTACGATAGCAATACGGTTAAGAAGTTCTCTGGTCCCGAAGGTGCCCTTTCCGGCGGCACACCATACATTGATCCCCTTAGTGTCAAGAACCAAAATCCATACATCCAACCCGTTTAATTCTTTTCTCAAGCTATCAAAGCTCATTTTATAGTTAGCTGTAACTAGGACATGGGAAGAGTTGCCTGGATTACCGACACTATAAAGTCCGGGTTCTACCTTAAAATTCATTCTATTAATTCCCCAACGGGCCTTCCAAGAACCTAAAGTATCACTAAATGTCAATTGAGTTGAAGTTTGAATGGTTTTTAGTTCTCTGGTGGAAATTTGCACAACACTGTTCCCTCCTTTAATGCATTTGTCCTCAACAGCATGGCAGAAATGGCAGAGTAGATCAAAAGAAATAATTCTAAAAGTTATTTAGTATTTAAGTCGCCGAGCTCTTTTTCTGTTCTTGACTACCAACATAAAATTTATGGCCACCTGAAAGAGTATAAACATTTTTAAAGCCGTGGTTAATCAGAACATTCTGCGCGGCATTACCAGTCACACCTTTATTGCAATAGGTTACCGTCACTTTATTTTTATCAAGTCCCTCTAATTTTTCTCTCAAGTTTGCATGGGGAATATTGATTGCTTGATCAACACTGCCTTTACGATTAAAGTCATCTACACTTCTGACATCAATAATCTGAATGTCCTCTGTCATAGTTTCTATTTCCTTCGCAGTCATAAGCTTTCTTCCCCCGTTAATCGCATTATCAAGGATCATACCTGTATAGTGGACGGGATCTTTTGTCGTTGAGAAAGGCGGTGCATACGCCAAATCCAAATGAAAAAGCTCATCAACTGTGGCTTTATAAGTAATGAGTGTCGCAAAAACATCAATGCGCTTATCAACACCCGCCGTACCGATAATTTGAACACCCAAAAGCCTTTTGCTCTTCTTATCAGCAACTGCTTTGATGACCATTTCTTCGCCTTTGAAATAAGTCGGTTTATCTGGTTTAATGTTGTGACAAATCTCTATTTCATAGCCCTCAGCAAGAGCTTCCCTCTCCGAAAGTCCGGTAGAGGCGATGGCAAGATCAAACAGTTTGAAGATTCCTGTCCCAAGATTTCCTCTATAAAACAGACGCCCGCCCGTTAGGGCATCCCCAGCAATCCTTCCAGTTTTGTTGGCTGTAGATCCAAGTGGACGATAGACTGGTTTCCCTGTAATGGCCGAAAACGTTTCAATACAGTCTCCGCAAGCGTAAATGTCCGAGACATTTGTTTGCATTTTTGTATTGACCTGTATAGCACCTGTTGCTCCGAGAGTTATCCCTATGTTTTTAGCGAGTGAAATATTTGGACGAACGCCCGTTGCCATAATGACCATATCAGCTTGGAGCATCAGACCATCACTCAGATGCACCTTGGTTTCTTCAATTTCCGTGATGCTTCTTGATTTTAAAAGCTTAATTCCCTTACTTATAAGGAGGTTTTCTAAATATACTGCCATATCATAATCAAGATTAGGAGTGATTTTATCGGTTACTTCAACGATTGTTACGTCCATTTGCTGATGTAACAGATTTTCTAACACTTCGAATCCAATAAACCCCGTCCCTGCAATGACAGCTGTTTTTGGCTTGTTCTTGATGATAAAATCCTTAATGGCTATTGCATTTTGTACATTTCTTAAAAAAAAGACATGTTGTTTCTGTATTCCTTCCACATTTGGAACAAATGGAGCAGCACCTGTTGCAATGATCAACTTGTCATAGTAATCGTTAAAAACTTCTCCTGTTATCAGGTTTTTAACAGATATGAACTTTTGATCGTTTTTGATTTCCAAAACCTCGTGCTCTGTCTTAATCTCAATTTCATAGTTCTTCTTGAAAAATGCGCTGTTTCTAGGAGTGAGTTCTCCAATATCCTCGATTTCACCACCGATATAGTAGGGTAAACCACACCCTGAATAAGAAATGTCACGGTCTTTCTCGTATATAATAATTTCAGCGAAATCATCATTTCTTCTTGCTTTTGCAGCCGCTGATGTCCCTGCGGCTACCGCTCCTATTACGACTATTTTCATTTTTTACCTCCTCGTGTTTTAATCTCAAAATTTCGACTTCTTAACCGGGGCATCCTTTGGCGCCCATAAGTTGCTTATCGTCTTTTGAAAATGAGTTGAACTTAATATCAACATCCATGTATGATATCTCCCTCATGGAAATCATTCGTTATCATTGTAATTTCATTAAGCAATCTCTTTGCAGCTTCACAGGCATCTTTGCTTAATGAATAGTACATCCATTTTCCATTACGACGACTGTTAACAAGTCCTGAATCGCATAATATCTTCATGTGGTGCGATAAAGTGGATTGCACAATATTAAGAAATTCCAAGAGTTCGCAGGCACACCTTTCTCTGCTTTGTAACATTTCAATGATTATCAGCCGATTGGGATCGCTAAGTGCTTGAAATATCTTTGCGTTGCTTTCATATTTATTCTCCATTATGTCACCTCAAATCTATTTTCATCGATATGTAAGATTATATCTATCACATCGATAAATGTCAATATGATTTAGGATTACATATTACGGTGTGGCGGAGCCACCCTTTCCACTTTAAACTGTGCCATGTGTAAATTGAGCTAGTTTCCCAAGAATGGGTGAGGATCTATTGGGCTATTAATTTGTGACAATTAAATATTGACAATATTTAAAACCGCTGACGCCGTGGTATTAGCAATGTTATGAAAGTTTCTCTATCAAAATAGTTATATGGTGTAACAATAAGGCCGATAGGCGATGTTGAACAACAAGTCGCCACCTGTGACAAAAATGAAGTATGTCTTTGTGGAAAGGGTGATTTATAATGAGTGATACTGGAGCAGCTTTGATCGTTATATTCAACAGTATACGATTAATGCGTATGAAAGTGTAAGGAGTTATCGGACACGTGCTCAGTTTAAAACGGAATGGTGGTTCACCAAACCTAGCGCACTCCAATTTTTCCCCGAGGATAAATTGGAGTGCGCGACTGACTGACTAAACTTCAAGCAGCAAAAAAATCTATATAGACACCAGTGTAGGAAGAGTGTTCTTAACACATAGCTGTTTTGATATTTTTCCACGAAATTGGATTGCGGGAAATATAAGCTTATTGCACCACTACCTAGAGTCTTCTATGTTAAGTTGGCTTAAGTTTTCGTTTGTTAGTCGTCCGTCATGGCAAGCAGTTGCCACTATCGCTCCGGATACGCCCATCTCCCTTAACCAATGCAGGTCTTCATAGCCGGAAACCCCTCCGCCGATCAAAAAGGAACTTTCCCATTCAGGTGCCTGGACGTTCAGGACGCTTAAGCATTCCTGAATAAGCTCTTTATTTAACCCGGCACTCGTACCGACCTTCCGTAATTCCAGCAAAATATAATGTCTAATGCCGAATTCTCTTAGTAAGCGTAAAGCTTGCGGAACCTCCAAGTTGCATAGTTCAGGAGCCGCGCTTAAAACTTTGCTGTCTTGAGTATCGAGACTAACTACAAGACGATCTGCCCCGTAACAATTAATAATATCTTGTAAAATGCTTAACGAAGGCAAGGTTTCCGTACCAATAATAGCTTGATCAATTCCGGTTTCAAAAATCTTCCTGACGCCTGCGAGGTTAAAGACTCCTGCGTCAACCATAAATGAAATCGTGCCAAGGGTGTTTAACCCTTCAGCTCTTGTGTTAGTTATGAGGTTTAAGTGATCTTTGTACATAGAAAACATGATGGCATCCAAATCGGCGATATAGAACTCCCGAAGCCCCAATTTCCGGACGAAGCCCTCCACAATCGGGAAAAGCTCTGCCGTTTCGCTGAGGATACTCTTCACTGGTTGGTAATTTTCCCGCTCGCCCTTTACCCCATGGACTACCACTCCACCCATAAGATCTATAGCCGGAATAACTCGAAAAAGCGACTTTTTATTCGATTTCATTTTGCTAACCTCCTCCGCTGATCAAGCGCCACATTGGACTGCCAATAGCCAAGCTACCGCAAACGCTGTTAAAGCACAGTCTTTCTGACCGCCCGGAATGCATTTCCACCAGGGTATTACTTCGCATTCCAAACGCCTTGCTGCTTCTTCAATAAGGAATGCTCCCTGAGCAGCTGAATCAAGAGTACCAATTGTCGATAATAAATGCTATCGTTTTCCTACATCCCACTTTTTCGACCTCTTTAGTAATTTTGCTAGCCGCTCTTTTGTATGGAATTTTAGCTTCTTTAATCGGTCATGCGCTATTTTAAACACGAAGTCCTTACTTCTCTCTTCTATGGCCAACGCATAAACGATGCGTAGAACCTCTATTTTTTCGTTAGTAATTCGGAATACTATACGTACCCCTACTTCGCGAAGTTTAATTTCCTTACAACCCACCAACCTTGTGGAATTCTTGTTTCCTAATGGCTTACCAACTTCATCTGCCCTATATTCAAGTTCATCTATAGCCTTGTTTATTGCTGGAAGAACTGAATTATCTAGTTTACTATATTCCTTTAACGCATCTGGATCCAATCTTACATCAAATTTCTTTTCCAACATACTCTACTCCGTGCGTCGAATTGACTGCCAAGAAACACCTTGGGTTGGATCATTTTCTAGTCGATCAATTCTCTCGTCGAGTATTCGAGTATCTTCCTTCGCTTCAAGTTCTACTAACCTTTGACACATTTTCAGGTAATACTCATAATCCATTAACACCGAGTCAATATTTCCGTTCTCAGTTATAAATTGAGGCATAATCTTAGCCTTTTTCCTTGCATAGCCAAATTTCTTAGCAGCTTCGGATGCCTTTATCATTTGGTCTGGCCTTAACCGGATCGAATTGTCCATTAAAACACCCACTTTCATATTCTCCTCTCTAGTATATTTAAAAAGTAGGGTTATTTAGACACATGTACCGATAATTTGCGCAAAATCTTCCATAAAATTATTAGGACCTTTACCTAATTCTAATGTGAAAAATTTAAAAAGGCAAGTGTTGGAAACAGAGATAAAAATGACACCCAATGCTCACATAAAAGGATACCACCAAAGGTTCATAATTAATTTATGTTCACCTCAATGGTAATTAAATACAAAATAGGGTTTTGCGAAGTTCACACTGTCCATTGTACCTTCACAAAATAAGAATAATGGGAGTTTAAGGAAACAGGCGCAAATGCATATAATTTAGAAGTTGGAAATTATTATACAATAGTAGTTCTATTGTGCCTGAAAGCTTCTGCTAATCCATACCTAGAAAAGTAATACCGAAAAGAGTTATTGTTAAACGGGGATTAACTTGATCAAGAAACGTTTCGTTATCAAAACAATAGAACCCAACTCAACCTTATAGTGTGAATTGTCGGGCCCTTTTTGTGTTAATCCCATTTCTTAATGTTTTCCCTTGTCCAAAGACACTGTGTAATATCATACCTAGTATAACAAGACCCATTCCAACAAAGGACCAAAGTGTTGGGTATGTCCCATGGAAAATAACCAATTCTCCAATAAGAGCAAAAATAACTTCCCCCGATTGAGTCGCTTCGACTGCTGCAAGTTTATGGACATCGCCTTTCGTCATATCGGTTGCCGAGAAATAGAGTATCGTTGCGATGACACCCGAGGAAAGGGCCACGATTAGGGTTTGTATTGTCTGATTGCTACTTGGAAGTCCAACTTCTGCTACACCAAGAGCCGATAATATAATCCAAAATGGAAGGCTTGCTAGTGTCATTCCAAGGACTCTTTGATACGTGTCGAACCGATGCCCACATGCGGCCATCATTTTGCGATTACCTAAAGGGTAAGAAAATGCAGCGAGTAGAACGGGTAAAACTCCGTATAAAACTTCTTTGGCAGTTAGGGCCTGGACCTGTTGCAACTGAATTAGCACTATACCTATTAAAATGATTAGAGAAAGGGCCAAGCCTCTGATAGGTATGGATGAACGGATTTTTTGCAGCCCTGATTCCGTATGAATAACTGTATAAAAAAACGGAGCAAGCAACGAACCGGCCACAATTGTAATCTGCCACATACTGGCGACTAACCAAGCTGGTCCATAGGCTGCTGCAAAACAAAGAGGTGCATAGAAAAGTCCGAATCCAACTGTACTCCAACCCAACCAAATCGTGGGTCTTTTGCGCATATCCGATAAAAGAGGCCTAAGATTCCCTCTCCCCATAACAATTATAAGCAGAAACGGTGCCATAAAAACAAATCTTAGAACTGCACTCCATATCCAGCTCCCGCCAGATAAATCCATAGCCCGATTTAAGACAAACGTCACGGCAAAAAAGAACGATGCTAATATACCAAACGCAATGGCCTTCAAACTTTTGCCTCCCTAGCGATAATTTTATAGTTTCTATATTAGAATAACACGAATTGCTATGTGATGTTGGCATTTCCCTTGGTGCTACGATGAAAAATAGGAATTTCCAAGCGAGCCTGAGAATGGTGTGAATCAGGCAAAGGAATATGTAGAATGCCGCCCTGGAGCTTCTCCTTCAGAACTGAAAGCTGTCATAAGGCTTTCAAATTAGAGGAAGACGTGCTCTCACGTTACAGAGAAATTGAGCGAGTGCATTATTGCACTAATAAGGGTGGTACCGCGAATTACTGCTTCGTCCCTATTGAGGATGAAGCAGTTTTTTTATTTGAAAAATTATCCCAATAACTATTTTAGGAGTCAAAAGGAGTGATTTTTATAGTGAAAACTTTAAAATATTAATTCAAAATGAGTCTTGGCGAAGAACGATTGATAAGAATCCGTCAGGTAAATTATTGTTTTACTCAGACTTCCTAAATATCTTTAGTATCTATGTTTAGGAAGTTTCTCGAAGATATAACTGAGGTAGGAAGGGATTCAAACCATTCTCCTTCGCAGTCTCAACCATGCTATAAATGATGAATGGGAATATTCTATAATAACAGATTTTACATTATAAGTGAGTTGGGCATTGAGATTGTCTAAGTTATACAGTAGTTTAGGAAAATGACCAAACCTAGCGCACTCCAATTTCTCCCCGAGGAAAAATTGGAGTGCGACACTGACTGACTAAGAACCTCCAAGTTACATTGCTAACCATCCCGCTGATCAAGCGCCACATCGGACTGCCAATAGCCAAGCTACCGCAAACGCTGTTAAAGCACAGTCTTTCCGGCCGCCCGGAATGCATTGCCACCAAGGTATTACTTCCCATTCCAAGCTCCTTGCTGCTTCTTCAACAAGGAATGCACCCTGAGCAGCTGAAATTAAACGCTTTGGCCACGGTTCCTCTAAACGGGATAGAACTTGCCAGATCCCTTCCAGCACTTGCTGGATTTGCATTTCTTTGACGTAACAGGCCAGTCCATAAATCCCATTTCGACCAAGCATCTCGGGTTCGGCAGCGACCACTCGGGCAAGCCGCCGGGCACAGGCCCCAAAATCCCTTCCCCCGCCATCAGGAGTTGCGACATCATAATCTTCTTCCTTAAGCAAACCCAGCAGCCGGTACACATCCGCGCTGATCGAAAAGTATTCACTGGTAACTTTACAGGGCAACCCGTTTACAAATACACTCTGAACGATCGATTGAACCGGCGTTCGCAGCACCCCTGTGTAAACTAACTCTCCATGTAATAAACGATCGACATCCGTTCGCCCCCTTACAGCTACCTCTCCCTTTACGAGGGGGAGAATATCTGTTGTAGTGCTGCCCATATCGACAAAGAGAGCACTACTCGTATTGATGAGCGGACTTCGGGCCAAAGCGACCGCACTGGCCAGCCAATTTGCTGCCGCCACTTGCTGCGGAGCCCTTCTTGCTTCAGTCATACTTAAGAAAACCCCATCGGTAGTCCATACATAGATTGGGACACCGACAAAGGTAAGCTCAACCAAACGCAGAATCGCGAGTACTCCTTCCGCTTTTGACTGAAAAACATCGCATAACTCTGCCGTCATCGTTAGGGCAACACCCTGAAGGGATGAACTATAGCTTATTCCCTTTTGGTCTTGCTTAAAACTTTCTAATACTCCCAATAATCCTTCCGGATCTCTCCAAACCTCATGGTAAACAGAAGCGCCTTCGGCCCGGACGACGCTACCGCTTTTCATTTCCAGCCAGCATAGCTTGGTATTAGCCCCCCCGATATCCAGACCCAGAAAAATAGCCACTCCGTCCCCTCTTTTCTTAAAGGTTCTTTAAAACTCTAATATATTTTAGCCTTCTAATCGATAGGTATATGTTTTCATTAACTCTGGCCTTTGCGGCAAACACTTCTCTACGCAAGTAAGCCAAAGATCGCGCGCCAGATTACCGGAAACGACTTCTCTTAACGCAACGTAGGCTACGGAAATACGGGAATTGATTTCTATTAGCACAGGCCCCTGGGCGCCAAGCACCAGGTCAACTCCCACAAATCCCCCGAGCCCTTCAACTGACTCACAAGCCCGCTTGGCAAGGTCAAGGACTTTCCCGGTCTGTGGATACCGGTAAGGAATTGTGATTCCCTGAAAGCAAAGCTCTTTTCCCTGAGCAATGTGTTGCAAATTCAGGCTGATGGGCATTGCCTGGCCGGCGCTGACGAAACAACTGACACTGACATTGTCTCCGGGAATATATTCTTGCACCTGAATAGCCCTGAATTCAGGCCTGGGACAGGCATTAATGTCCAACGCCTCTTGAAATTGCTTCACGGCGCGTTCAAGTTCAACAAGATTATTAATTACTTTTACGTCTTGCCCTCCGGCACCGGTCACCGGTTTAAGCACAAGCGGCCAAGAAAAATGATCCGTTATCTTGTCCTGCCATTGCCAAGGCAAAGGATATGATAATATCTCAGATCGCGGGACAGGAAGACCCTGGGAAACCAGCAATTTTGTCGTTTCTCCTTTATTACTGACTAACGCTGCTGCCTTAGCTGTAGGACCCAACACTATTTTTCCTTGATCTTCCGCAATTCCAATCAGCTTCGCCAGCAAGCCTCCGGTCTCGGGAGCAATCACCAAAACAGCGTCACAATCAGCTACAACTCTTGCATACTGGTCGCAGCACGTTTCTCCCCCTTCACTGGCCCAAGACACCTGCACCCGGTCGGCTATAAATTGGGCCATAAGCTTGCGGTTGCTGGAGTGGATAATCGTAGTAATATATAAATTAGGGAGTTCTTTAAAATCGCTCAACACTGCGGCGAGCATAGAGAATCCCAATGAAGCCAGAGCATCGTTGCCTTCTATCCCCAGGGCAGTACAGTATTCATAGATTAAGAGCCGCAAAAAACCAACCCCCTTTAACGTTTAGCTGCCTCAGCGCTATTAATTAAGATGTCAATTGAACCCAAATAGTTTTCTACCTTCTAAGATCAATCCACTTGTTACCTTTAAGAACATCACTTATATTCAGCCTTTAAAATTATTATACTATATTCTACCTTATCCGAATGCAAAAAAACGAATAGCAGATATTCGCAAGATAATATCATTGACACTATAATGTTAGTAATGCTATAGTGTCAATAACACATATATGGAAAAAATAGAGGTGATTTTTATGAGCAGATTAAATTATGGACGTCATTTGCCGGCATTTATATTATTATTTTTAACCAAAGAGAGTACACATGGTTCTATGTTGCTTAATAAGATGAATGAGTCCATGCCATATCTTAAAGCGGATGGACCTGCTATTTACCGCGCACTTAATGAATTGGAAAAATCAGATGCTGTTGAAGCTTGCTGGGATACAGCAAATCCAGGAGCCGCAAGAAAGTGTTATACCATAACAGAAAAAGGACGTGAGCTACTTAAAGAATTTAAACAGGATATTGAGGAAAGAAAAAGAAATTTCGAATTCTTTCTGTCCGAGTTAAATAGCTTAGATTTTAAGGAATAGGTGGTGCGAAATGGTATCAAGTTTTTTATATTCATTTGCCGGAGTTTTATTATTAGTTTCATTTATTAAAGACAAGAGCAAAACTAAAAAAAGCATCATAATTGCATGGAAGTCATTTGAGAAATTGCTTCCAACTGTGCTTGCAATGATGCTTTTTATCGGAATCACCTTATCTGTTCTTAACCAAAGTGTAATCACAGCCCTGATTGGATCAAAGTCTGGTGTTTTAGGCGCAATGATAGCATTAATAATGGGATCTATTGTAACAATTCCAAGTTTCGTGGCATTTCCTCTTGGAGGGGCTTTGCTTAAAGCCGGGGCAGGTTATATGCAGGTTGCTGCATTAGTTTCAACAATTATGGCCGTTGGTTTTGTTACTCTTCCTGCAGAGATAAAATATTTTAATAAGAATATCGCAATAAAACGAATTGTTTTATCATTTATGATTTGTGTAGTATTTACTACTGTAATAGGGATGGTGATGTAGCGTGAAACTATTGAAGGTATATAAATGGGCACTATTATTTTTTTCAGTACAAATAGTAATCTTTTTTATAAATAACACTATTGGCAAAAATGCCTTTGATATTACACTATCAAATTTAGAGGAAATGATTTTATTGATTCCTCCGATCTTTATTATTATGGGCCTGATGGATACTTGGGTTCCAAAGGAAACCTTGATAAGATATATGGGCCACGGGTCAGGGGCAACTGGACTTCTCATAGCTTTTGCACTTGGGACTGTAGCTGCAGGACCATTGTATGTAGCATTTCCAATGGGGACTCTTCTCCTGAAAAAAGGAGCGAAGTTGTCCAATGTAATATTTTTTCTAGGCGTATGGTCAAGCACAAAACTTCCTATAGTATTATTCGAAGCAGCTTCATTAGGAGTAAACTTCACATTAATTCATATAGCAATCACCCTACCGCTATATATTCTCATAGCATTTTATATCGAAAAATCAGTCTCTAAAGAAGCCATATCATTAATTGTTGCGAATGCAGATTAAGTAAAAATATAACAAGGTGGAGGATAGTCTGTATGCCAAAACCAATCATTATTAAAATAGGTGGAAGCTTAGCCAAACAAGAAAACGGAAAAATCTTAAGTAAGCTTGGAAAAATCCTTAGCGATTATGCCGGCAAATATCCGATACTGATTGTGCCGGGAGGAGGGCCTTTTGCCGATACTGTACGTGACTACGGTGAAAAATTAAACCTCAGTGACCCAACCTGTCATTTTATGGCCCTCTTGGCTATGGACCAATTAGCCTTTCTGCTTAAGGAGTTTATTCCGGGCAGCTGTTTAACCGATTTATCGGATCCT
>JARLHU010000086.1 GCA_031292095.1 Desulfosporosinus sp. | reverse complement strand
GTCACACTGCCGGTAGTTGTCACACCGCCGGTAGTTGTCACACTGCCGGTAGTTGTCACACTGCCGGTAGTTGTCACACCGCCGGTAGTTGTCACGCCGTCGGTAGTTGTCACACCGCCGGTAGTTGTCACACCGCAGGTAGTTGTCACACCACCGGTAGTTGTCACACCACCGGTAGTTGTCACACCACCGGTAGTTGTCACACCACCAGTAGTTATCACACCACCGGTAGTTGCCACATCACCCATAGTTGTTACGTCACCGGTAGTTGTCACTCCAACGACTGTTCCAGGCGATAAAGTAGTTACAAGGACTGTTACAGGCGGGCAGCTTCCGAAAACATCCACACCTTTGTATGAGTTACTCCTTATTGGTGCTGCTTTAACACTGCTCGGAGCCGTAGGCTGGAGAAGCAGAAAGCGTCATGCATAAGGTAAAACTATCATGGTGCAAGCTTTCCCTAGTTACAGTTCTATCCCTAGGATTTATGGTCTTGGGGATAGGATGTATCGCTTGGTCAATGTTAAGTATGTTTCGCTTTTCAATCTCTAGCACTTACGACACAGAGCTAAACAGGGTAATGGGGGGCATCGCCCCGGTCGCCTCAAAGGCTTCTCTGGTTCTGCCCTCACCAGACAAAACCCTTTATACTGTAAATCCTGCGGAGGGTGACACTATAGGAAGTCTGACAATTCCAGCTTTAAACCTGGAATTGCCAATCATCCAAGGAACCGGTGTGAAGGAATTGGAGAGAGGTGTAGGGCACTTCACCCAAAGCGTACTTCCTGGGGAGAAAGACAATTGTGTTTTATCCGGACATCGCGAGACGGTCTTCAGACAATTAGGTAATCTGAAGATAGGGGACACATTGATTGTACAAACAGTGGCTGGTATATTTCCCTATGAGGTGACTGGCATGAGAATCGTCCATGAAGACGACAAAACAGTGATCGTACCTACCGACCATGCCGTCCTGACATTGACCACATGCTATCCCTTCAATACTCCTGGCTACTTTCCGGACCGATATATCGTCTCCTCAGCTTTAGTGAAAAGTAATTAAACGACACACCTGCTTCAGCAGGTGTGTTGTTTAATTCATTCGCCAGAGGCACAATGCAATAAGCCATCGCGTACCGGATTGTCGAAATATATTAACAGTGTACGGTCCTCACAGTGGTTTTTAAGAAAAAGCCGGTAAGTTGTAACGCTTACCAGCTTCTTCTTTATATGTGGCTGAAATGTTGAGACTAGAGAAATATCAAAAAGAGAAGGATTCCGATTGTTGGATGTAGAATATAGTAGTATAAAAATATTTAAATGAATGAAATTAGCAAAAAAATTGTGTGAATGGTTCGGATTGAGATTTTAGGTTGAACTTGGTTGTTGATCAGCGCTAAACTTTTGGAGTTAATATGGAGGAAAAAGAGCTATGTTGGTATGGAAACCTGAATACTCAATCGGAGTACAATTAATAGATGAACAGCACAAATACCTTTTTGAAATTATTGATAGTGTATTTGAATTATCAAAGTGCGATTTCCGTGTCGGTAAATATGATCGTATAGCTCTGATAATTCAAGATCTATGTCAATATGCCAAGTTTCATTTTGTGACAGAAGAAGAATACATGATTAGAATAAACTATAAGGGATATTCTAGTCATAAGGCAGATCACAATGATTTTACTGAGTATATTAATAAAATAAATCTTGAAAAAGTTGAGGAAGATCCTCAAAAGTACATTACAGATATTCTATCATTTCTCTTGAATTGGTTGTTAGATCACATACTAATGAAGGACAAATTAATAAAAATAGAATAGTCAATATGAACTTATAAATATATTGGCGTTCGAAACAAAACGGTAGCTATAAAAAGTAAACGGCGGACATTACTGGAGTTCGATGATATGCTTTGCCGAAAGAGATGATCTATGGAGTGACTGGGAAGCTAAATATAATAATCTGTTGGATTTGAACAGGATTGATACTGCCAAGTCCTTTTTTTGATCATCAAGATGAAATGTTAGAAGGCACAAAAATATTGTGGTCCTGATCCTGCCATTAATGCAGGTAGTCCTAGCAGAAATTGGACCAGACATGTCTGTTTCCCCCCAGAAGCTCATATTTCCTCGTGGGCAGGAGTAAGTCTAAATGGAACAGAACAGGTTGCCTTGGTCATGGACATAGTTAATAAATTAACCTTTTATGATGACAAACTTATCCGGTGTAAGTGTCAAATCAAAACAGGTGATATTGTGCAATCGGGATGGTTTGTGGTTGGAGGTACAAGCTTTTCTGCACCAGCTTGGGCCGCAATGATAGCACTTATCGACCAAGGACGAACAACTAATAAATTGAGCAGCGTCGAAGCCATATCGGCTCTTTACAGCTTTACAGGAACGACAATAGATTATACGGATAATTATCACGATATCACGCAAGGAAACAATGGATACTCTGCAATGACAGGATATGATTTAGTAACCGGGATAGGCAGCCCAGTGGCTAACAACCTAATACCAAATTTATAACTTCAAAGTAAACTTTTAAGCAACTCGACTGAATCAATTTTTCCCCTGGGCTCTCATCGGTGACAGTGGGAGCCATTTTTGTGCCTAAATGGCTTTATTACAATATGTAGGGTAAATATAACGAAGGCTTCAGCATTGATTTGCTGGGTCTTTTTTGCGTTGCCAATTTTATTCAACAATAAGTTTATCCTGTGCAGGGGGATATATCCGATTGGATACATGAGTTTAAAATATAGAAATCACTAATTGGATACATATGGTATATAAAGGAGCCAATGACAATATTATTAATGATTAGTCGATTAACATTGGAGGGTGATCCACATTTATATTTCGCACACAGTCTCGAATAGGAAGTTTTACCCAGTGATATTAGGAAGCTCATTTTTTATTATCCTAGGAAGTAAAGCACTTCAGAATAAAGACGTTTTGGAGCAGACTGCCAATGTCGCCACGTTAGCGTTAAGTGTCATATTACAAGCTCTACCATTTATACTCCTGGGTGTATTGGTTTCCTCGCTAATTCGTTTTCTAGTACGAGATGATTGGATCGCTAAATTTGCTCCTAATAATGCAGCGGTCGGAGTAATAGTCGGTTCACTCTTAGGATTATTCATACCAGTATGTGATTGTGGAGTGTTGCCGGTTGCTCGTGGTCTATTTCGCAAAGGAGTTTCCATGCAGACGGCCTTGGCTTATTTGCTTACTGCTCCGGTTATTAACCCTGTAGTAATTTTAGCCACAGCCATGGCCTTTCAATGGAATTGGCATCTCGTGGGCATACGTGTTATTAGTACGTTCATAGTGGGAGCAACTACAGCCTTATTAGCAGGTTCCTTGTTCAGCAGCAGGGCTTTTTCGGATTCGGAATGGCATCGGCACGAACATATAAAATCTAATATTTCCCTACACCAATTGCTTGTACATACTGGCGACGAATTTTTTGATGTGGGTCGTTACTTAATTATTAGTGCCTTCCTTGCAGCAGCTATACAGATTTGGGTTCCTAAGGGGATTATGCTGCAAGCAACCAGTAATCCTTTTATGGCTGCAGCAGCAATGATGTTTTTAGCGATCGCTATGTCACTATGTTCTGATGCAGATGCATTTGTGGCCAGAGTTCTAGCAAATCAGTTTCCATTAGGTTCTGTAATGGCGTTTCTGGTTATAGGTCAGATCATCGATTTGCGTAATATTATTTTATTTGCTAAGAATTTCCGACTATCTCTATTTTTATTTCTTGCGCTTACCTCACTGGGTTTGACCTATGTATTAAGTTTGAGTATTGATTTTGGTCTATGGAAACATTTGTTTTAAACCAGTATTCCTTTAAGCCTTAACAAGGTATTCGCAGAGGAGGTCATTATGAAAATTCAACGGGGTTTCGCTTTAATTCAAGGTTTAATTTTATGCTGTTTTTCTTCCGTGATCGTTCATTTAATCCAGACAGGAACGATCGTTCTATACATTAGCCCAACGGTAATTTGGTTATCTAAATTCTCGGCCATACTTCTATTCATCATTGCGATAGCTAAGCTGGTACCGCTGCAGCACGAGCATGGTGTAACTCACAGTTGCTGTGACCACGCTCATGCTTGTGATTCAGATCATCATGATCATTCTCATAAAACTAAGGGTTTACTGCCAATAGCAATTTTTGTTATTCCACTAATTCTTGGATTTGGCATGCAGCCCCGCGTTCTTGGGTCAACAGCCCTTTCCAATAGTATTAATACTGCCGGACTGGTTCCTTTTTATGCAATGCGCTTCCCAAGATCAGATAAGGTTGGTAGTGGAATACAGTGGCCAAGTGGGTTATCTTTTGTTAAAAAAGATGTAGGTAGTTCAGTGGTAGCTAATGGTACGAAAAGTATGTCAGCCGATATGCAAAGCAAGTCTAGCCCCCAGAACAAGCCAAACTCAGTAAAACCCTTAACCCCCAAGTCTATTAATTCCATTGCTATAGAAACAGATTTGATGCAATTATACCTTAACATGGATGACCACCCAGAGCAGGTATATAACCAGCACTGGAGGTTAACGGGTTTTGTATATAAAGATCCGAAATTAGCAAAGAATCAGTTTGTTATCTCTCGTTTTGTGATTACATGTTGTATTGTAGATGCCACCCCAATCGGGATTATTGTTGAAAGCCCCATTGCTCCTAATCTTAAACCTGATACTTGGGTAGAAGTTGATGGGTTATTGCAAAAGCGTAGTATAGGTGGAGCAAGTGAAATTAAATCAGTACATAATTTTCACGTAACAGATGATGGAGTTCCGTACCTGGTCGTTACCAGTTGTAAAATAGTAGCAACTCCTAAAGATCCTTATTTAGCTCCTCCGCTGCAATGATTCTAAAAATAAAGACTAATTTAAATTTTACCATTATTATAGTATGATTTGAAATTGTAACATTGAGGAGGGGTACACAAGTGTTTAGAAAATATAGGCATAAACGATCGGGAAAGAAAAATATAGTGCTGGGCATTATAACTTTTTTGATGTTATCCATTGTTATAAAAGTCGTATGCGGAAATTTTCTAGAGCCATCACTAGCTTATACTACATTAGCTAATAGCGAAATTTTAGCGACTCAATCACAAAATATGCAACCCAAACCGGATATTAAAGCAATTCAAAGTTCACTTGAAGAGGTATTAAAACAATACCAAGAAGTCATTAATTCTACTAATAAAACGAGTAAGGCCGCGCTGGTTTCTGAGGTGGAAATGCTATATTCAATAGCTGCAAGTGATAATACGAATATGAAGTCTTTTGAGGTCTCATCAAACAATAAACAGATCATTTATGATCTAACTCAAGCTACAGACTGTCTTGCGGCATCACTATTTGAGATGAAAGATAGTTTGAGTTACGATGGAGACTTTAGTGCGACACAGTTAAAAAACAGCAAGGACGATTTAAGGCTTGCTATCAAGAACATGGAATTGGTTAGGCAAGAACTAAAGAATTGAATTTTGCGATTTCCCCAACCGATGGGAATGAACATCACTTAAGATGCTCCCGAGAAGCCTTTTGCGTTGAGATGGCTTCATAGAGCTTAAGATCAAACACAAACACATATAGGTTAAAGAGTCACTCTTGATTATTCACCAAGAGTGACTTTTACTTTCAAGATTTTCGGATTTAGTACGTGCAATAACTATATCAGCTTTGCAATGCAATGCTGATATAGTTATCCGAATAATATCATTCCAATTATCATTTTAACTTTATAAATGTAGGATGAACATTTTTTTTGATATGAATAGGAGTTGTTGAGATTTTGAATTGTAAAATACAAAAATATTCATTATTAATTATCATGGTTTTATCGGTTCCGTTATTTTCTACCTCTGCACAAGCAACCCAGGTAGGGGATTATACTTACACTGTAACAGATGGCAAGCTCAAATTACGGGATACACAGGGGTAGGCGGAGATGTATTCATACCTGATACAGTTCCTGTATATGCTGAAACAAATGGTATTGATGGAAATATTTTTATATACTCAACCTCAAGTGATTTTGCTGTTAATGCTGCTGGCTTAGAGGACGTTGAAATTTCTAATAATATAGGGGATGGAGCGATAGTCCTTAAATCAGATACACTAAAGGGCGTTTATACATCGAATATAATTAATACAAGTCAATTTAATAATCTTATATTTTCTTGGAATAGTGATACTCCAGAGGGGACCTCAATTCAGCTTGAAGCAAGGGTATTTGCAAAAGCGTTGGACTCAAATGGACAATTGACTGAAAAATGGTCAAATTGGCTTTCATGGGGAACTTGGGGAACATTTATAAAAAGAGCGTCTGGTACAGGTATTACAGATGACCCGGTGGCTTATGTTGATACTGATACCCTAGTTATAAAGGGTAGTAATGGGCAAACAGCTAATAAAATTCAATATCGGGTAACATTAAATACTAATAAGTATGGAGTAACTCCTTCAGTTCGTTTAATTTCAGGGGCCCTAAGAAATACTATTCCCGGTCATGGGATTAACAGTGTATTTATACATAATCCATATTTATTGAATTCGAAGGTCCTTGATGACCGCAATTTTCTCAGATGGTTAGGGATCCTTCAATAGCTAATTCTATATGCAGTGCAACCAGCATTGCCATGGTATTGAATTATTATGGAACACATATATTACCTGAAGAATCCGCTTGGGGCGTATACGATTATAACTATGATGGCTTTGGAAATTGGCCATTCAATACTGCCTATGCCTCAAGCTTTGGATATAGGGCTTATGTAGATTATTCAACGATAGAAGGCTTAAAGAAAGAAATTTATTATGGACATCCTGTTGTAGTTAGTGTGGCATATAAAAATAGTGTAAATGTAAAGGCGAATTTACCCGTTGTAGATGGCGCTCCAATCGAATCAACTTATGGTCATCTGATTGTCGTATGTGGCTTTACAAATGAAAATGGAACTGACTATATAATAATAAATGACCCAGATGCCGCCAATGATGAAGGAGTTAGAGTGAAGTATAAACTTGATCAATTTGAAGCGGCTTGGGCAAAGTTCGGAAACATAGCTTATATTATCCAAGAAAAGGAAAATAGAGTCGGAGATGGAGCTCCTGTTAAGTTTGTTGCTGAGCTTGCTGCAACATCCGGAAAACAAAAGGAATATATGCTAAAATACAATGGTAATATTATAGATATGGGTATTAATAATATAAAAACAATAATGATGACATCAGATGATGGAAAAACGTACCAATATATAGATCCATCAAAAAAATTGACAATTACAGAAGATACCAAAAAGCGAATTGTTCCAATCGACTATATATTTATTACTGGAGAAGGGAAATCATATTCAGCAAAGATAGAATAAAAAGGGGCGACTTGTGCCTAGAACGTGCTCGAAGAGCACGATGCTGTATCTGAGATGGAGGTAGGCGCTTCACTACCATAATACTCTTGCAACTAGGCCGCGATCAAAGCGTCTAGGGATAAATAAACCATCCTAACGTACTTGAGAACGCAGAAAAAACCACTTTTACGACAAAGTGGTTTTTATACTCTAATAAGTTTGGAGAACATTTCATACATCAACAACTCTAGACAAAGGTCCTCATTTTCCTGAAAACTTAGGAATAGCCTTAATAAGCTGATAACTAGAAGTTGTAATGACCACAGCACATCCCCCAAGAAACCCCGTAATTATTACAATCGGAATCAAAGCTAACATAAATAGCCCCCCTTTTTCATTTCTTTTCTAATATATTTAATTCAGTATAGTATATGTTGCCTTTAACTATGATTATACATCTGGGGAAAAGAAAGCAATTATTTTCACTTTCTTAAGCGCAGCGCATCCAGTTCGTACGCCCACGGCGGTCTCTGGAGTCCAAGTTTAATAAAAAGGCTACCCTTAGGTGGCAGAGCTCAGCTAAAATACTCTTCTTGCTCCAAAATATATTGATTTCCAGTAGGGGCCAATTGGGTAGATTGTAACTCCCTTAGAACAAGAAGCATTAATGAACTGATCATTTCCAATGTAAATGCCGACATGACTCACTATTCCCTTCGTTTCTGTGGATAAAAAGATCAGATCCCCCGGTTGTAACTCACAGAAGTTTATAGGTGTTCCCACCGTAGCTTGATCATACGAAACTCTGGGTAGGGTTATCCCGTTCTTAGCAAAGACAAACTTGACGAAGCCTGAACAATCAAATCCTTTGGTAGGAGATTCTCCACCCCATCGGTACGGAACTCCAATATATTTTTCTGCTGTGGCGATAATGACATTTGCTCTAACAGTCGGTGGTTTTTCTGTGTAGACCCTGTATAAAGAGTTGGCAGTAATTGACCCAACAATACCATCCACACTTAAAGATTTTGCCGTTTGAAATGCAACGACGTTCGATTGTGTTTTGGTCGAAGGAGACCTCGGATTTCCATTTTGACCATACCTTTTAGTCGGGCTTGTGGTGGGCTTTTTACTTAGATCATTGGTCGAGAATGATTCACCATCCGTTCCCAGTGCAGAAGGAGCAATCAAAATACTTCCTTTACTGGATACCAAAGCAATAGGTTGAACCTGATTCCCTGGAGAACTCAAGGCCTGACCATTTACCAATGCAGATTGGTATGACACAGTACCCATATAGGCTAAAGGAACCAATTGGTCATTCTGAGTTGAAGGCTCTTCGCTAATCCATTCTGCTGACGTCCCGATTCCCTGTGCGTATGACGAATCTAGTGTTACAGGGGGAATCGTTTGAGTTTGAGACTGACCGTTCACGGTAAATGTTAAATTCCACGTTAACCTTGAGTTCACCGAGGGAGATATGGTCGCGTTAATGGTCGAACCAATCGGAACCGTCATTACTGTTTGAGCGGGAGCCGGTAACTTCTCCCAAAATACCTCGGTAACCAATTGACCGTTTTCAAGTTGTTCACTTGTTCCCATTTGCAAGAGGTCAGGGGATGAAGATCCGCCTAAACCAATCCATTGTGCAGCAGCAGCATTTTGTTGACGAGCAGAAATATTGGGAACTATCCAACTGCCAGAAACGCTAGTATAGCCACTACTAGACGAAGGGCTGTCAATGTATCCCGCCCAATTTTTAGATTTTTGCATATTGGCTGGAGGGTTTGAAGTTGTAGAAGTACCTTGTGGTTGCTGAACCTTTGGAACAAGTAAATGCTTATGTGAAAAATTCCGAGAGAAAACATAATCAGACGTCATCCGGTTTTTAGTGGCATGTAGAATTGGAACTCCATTGGCGAGAGAGCAGGTTCCCAATCCAACAAAGACTGCCAGCGACACAATGTAGATCTTACACGCCAAAATTCTCATTACAAATCGCCTCCATAACCCGGCATGCCGGAACTAAAAATAGTTCTCTTAGACAAAAACATCGTACTTTAACTTTACGTCACCAAACTACTTAGTTAGACACTTTCTAGATAATTCTGTCTACATACAACAGTATCCGCAAATAGAGAATAGCATTTTAGCTACCGCAATTCTATAGTTAACTATTATCGTCATAATCGATATTAACTATGGTTAATCTGTTGATAAATGATCTACTTATCCATTCATTTGGATATATTTCTCTTGTGCTTGTCTTTATCTAATAAGACAAGCACAAACAGGGTCATGTTTCTTTTTTTAAGAACATGAGCCTGTTTTATTATAGAAGTCAGATCATTATGTCGCTTAGCGGCAGCAGCACTATTGAATAAACAAGGGATATTTTCATGAGAAAGCATTACTTTAGTTGACTCAAATCCAGCAAAGACTTTCTATCTAACTTGTGCCTTTACGCAGCTTTCATTATAGATGTAGCCTATTATAGGGGTGTAATTACCAGATATGTAATAATACTGTAATAATTTACATGTAAATTATTACAGTATTATTACGACTTACTCGCTTGCAAGTCAATAACAAAAATATTATACATTATCGAAATAGAGTGGATGCAAGTAATAATTGAATCTGTCTAAAGGGTCTCTGACCATTGGTGTTATTGCAATAGGAATTAACACGACTTTACTACTGATCAGACGTATCGTTCATCCAACATATGCAAAAACCAAGCATTTGAAATACCCCAAATGCTAGAATTGAGCATATAGGAAGTAGCGGATCCTAAAGTTATAGGTAATATCTTATGTATTCCAATGATGTAACACATTGACATAATTGCAAACCAGCTTCCGAAACCAATGAACAATCCTTTCAAAATATAATTGCCACTCCTTTCCTTAAGAATAAGATGACCAAGTATGACGATTAAACCGGTAGAAAAACCGATTTGGGCAATGGAACTTATTAGAGCCTCAGTAAAGTTACTAAATTCTCTTCCGAAAATCATTAAAGCCGCATAGTTGATAAAACGACGTTTAGCAAAGTGAAGTATATAATAGGAAAAAAGATTTAGAGTAAATAAAATTAAAGAAGCAAAAGTTCCAGCCATCAGAAGTCTTGCGAACCTATCTTTAAGGTCAATGATTTTCATTATGTTCCTCCTTGTAATTTGCAATTGAATTTTAATGATAATAGAAAATGCTATTAAGTGTAAAATACATAATCAAAGCCCCAACGATGCCAATGTACGGGCCGATTATTTGTGGCAAGCGAAGGGACGCCTCGTGAAAGATGTCTAAGACTCCAAGCATGCCATGCCTAAGACTTCAAATAATGTGCTGATTGGTACCTTTTCCCGGGCTGTGGTGAGGGAAATAAGGAAACGTAACGGAAGTAATTGAGGATGAAATATAGTGACATTATGTAGAGAGCGGGTAAGGTAACGGCTATTAGACAGGCAAGATAGCGAAGGGACTTCCATCCACTAGAATTACAACCTGTCCTTCGATCAAGTCGGCAACTGTTGATTAGCATGTATGTATGTTAGGCAAATTATGTATTGTTTAGGGGCTTTACACTTAAGAAAAGCCCGTTTTCTGTTTTATTTGTGTGGTGGATATTGACAACCACAAAATTTTTGTAGGGCTTGACTAAAGAGTCGGATATGAACTCTTTCATCCAATATGATTCGCTGGAGTATTGCTTGTACATGAAAATCTCCAATGTAGTAAATATGTTTTTGGTATTCTGCAATTGCTTTATATTCTGCATCAATGTCTGCTTTTAATTGCTTACAAAGATTAGTTCCATAATAAATGAATTTTCCCGACCAAAAATTGTCATGTAAAGTACTGCTGGAGCCTCGTATTACTGGATTTCCCCCAAGTTTTTTTATTGTGTCAGCTAGGATCTCCATGTGTAGCATTTCAGTTATCGCCACATTTTCTAGTAACTCTCCAAGTTCCTTATCAATTTGTTTAAATAAGAAATGATGATAAAGATATTGACTAATGGCAGTAAACTCACTGACTATACCCGCATAGTCATCCATTAATAATTCAGCATAATTGAAATTAGGGCTAAGAACTTTCACCTCAGGGTAGGGAGATGGGTCAGAGCATTTGCCTCTTTTGTGCCTATCATAATTGGTTTCACTCATCATATTAACCTCCCGAAAAAGAATCCTTTTTTCTATATATTCTGGAGGGATTGGAAAATGTCTGATAGTTTTTAAAGCGCAAGCCCGTAACCAATTGAAACTGAACATTTTTTGGCACAGGGTGTCGGTATATTCAATGCGGATGTGCATTCAGTCCTTGGCTAGTGAACCTGGGTTAAGTTTATGAGGATCTGATAAGTAGGAAAAAGAAGGCCCAAAAGGCCTTCAAAGTTTATCGTCAATCAGTTCGGTTTTTCGTCTATGTAATTAGGTTGTGGGAATCAAACAGCTGTTGATTCTTGGATACCAGAAACGGTTTCTCCCATAGCAATTGCACATTCACGACAGACGTTCTTGCTGTGAAAAAGTTGGTTATCACCAGCATTACCACAAAATACACAAGCAGGCTCATATTTTTTGAGAATAATCTTTTCTTGATCAACGTAAATTTCCAGAGCGTCTTTTTCATCAATACCTAAGGTGCGGCGAAGCTCCATAGGTAAAACGATACGACCAAGGTTATCTACTTTTCTTACGATCCCAGTGGATTTCATCATTAAATTCTCATCTCCTCCCACAACAATATTCGACAGGAAACTACAAACATAATGATACCAATCGTTCCATTTATAGTCAACACATATTTTAATTGATTATGAGTCAACTAATGGACTTTCCGAGCTGTCGCTTCGCTTGATATTCCTCATTATCTTATACCCTCCTCCCATGGATAATCCGATCAGTGGCAAAGCTGGAAGGGCGAAATGCTTGATCACTGCTCCATCCACCTGATTTAAACAATTTTGATCAACGATGTCAGCCCATGGTCTGTTTGGCCTGTGACCATCATGTTCCCGATTTAAATAGAATTAAGGAAAACAATGTGAAGGTCTTCATCGGCGTTGGCAAATTATAGTGCACCTCTGAAATAGCAAATAACCTACAAGAATTACACGTTATGACATTATTTTCGCTTTATCTGTTAGCCTGATTGCGGTTACAATAGATGTAAGGTAAGTAAATGAAATCAGTTTTTAAAAACCAAGCAACTTAGGCAGAAGGGTGGAAGTATGACAGCACGAGAAAAGTATATCATTGAAACTATTCTGGCAGACGCTGGATTGGAACCTTTATACGAAGGGGCCTATGACCAAGAACCTAAACCTAAACCAATAACAGTGTTAAAACATCGAGCTAATAGCGAATACTCAGTCTGTTGAGTATTCGCTGCTTTTAATTATTTGTGTAGCTTCAGCGCCTATCTTGAACTGCTTTATATAGCGGTCTTGAATATCAAATGAACAGATTATTGGATCTTTTCAGTGGCCTCTGATTAAACATGAAGAATTTTACGCTACTCTACATGCTTTGAAAGATATTAATCTTGCTTAGTTGAAAATGGGATGAGAGGGAAGAATAATAATTGTAGAATAAAGAGGGATTTTGTAAGCTGGTTCAGAATACTATTAAAGGAAAGAATTAGAAATCAATTCTTGTGAGTACTTCAGACGAGATTTCAGATATTCGGTTCGAAAGTGTTGATTTTGCTATGTTGGCCTTAGTTCTTTTTTATAAGCATATTTTTTTCGAACTGGAGGGAAATTCTATATGAATGATAATTATTACAAACAGTTAATGGAAGATTCGCCGATAGGATATGCCTATCAGAGAATAATGTGTGACGAAGAAGGTATTCCTTGTGAATATGAATTTATTGAAGGTAATATTGCCTTTGAAAAACTTACAGGACTAATTCGTTCAGACATACTTGGTAGAAGATTTCCTGGAATTCCTCAGGGTATAAGAGGGTCTGGATCAAATTGGATGGTATTTTATGGAGATGTAAAAATTAATGAGGCGAAAATAGAATTTGAGCAGTTTTCAAAACCTTTAAATAAATGGTATAGAGTAAATGTATATTCTCCAAAAAAGAATTATTTAATAACACATTTTATTGATATATCCAGGGAAAAAGCGCAATTAGATGAACTTAAGAATCTCAACGAAGAGAAAGAAGACCGGGCAGCGGAATTAGTCATAGCCAATAAAGAGCTTGCCTATCAGAACGAAGAGAAAGAAGACCGGGCAGCGGAATTAGTCATTGCCAATAAAGAACTCGCCTATCAAGATGAAGAGAAAGAAGACAGGGCAGCGGAATTAGTCATTGCCAATAAAGAACTTGTTTATCAAAACGAGGAGAAAGAAGACAGGGCAGCGGAATTAGTCATTGCGAATAAAGAACTTGTCCATCAAAACGAGGAGAAAGAAGACAGGGCAGCGGAATTAGTCATTGCGAATAAAGAACTTGTCCATCAAAACGAGGAGAAAGAAAACAGGGCAGCGGAATTAGTCATTGCGAATAAAGAACTTGCCTATCAAAACAAAGAGAAAGAAGCCAGAGCAGCGGAATTAGTCATTGCGAACAAAGAGCTTGCCTATCAAAACGAAGAGAAAGAAAAAAGGGCAGCGGAATTAATCATAGCGAATATAATGTTGGGGGAAGAAATTTCAGAACGTAAAAAAGCAGAAGTAGAAATAAAGAAAATGAATGATGAACTTGAAGCGAAGATATCTGAACGAACATATCAACTTGAAGAAATGAACGCTGAATTCGAAAAAACCAATGCAACGCTGCAGGAAGAAATCTCAGAACATCAAAGAACGGAGTTGGAATTACAAGAAACAAAAAGAGTAGCCGAAGCAGCTAACATAGCCAAAAGTCAATTCCTTGCAAATATGAGCCATGAAATTAGAACGCCGATGAACGGTATTTTCGGGTTTCTGGAATTATTAAATCATTCTCAGTTATCACAAGAGCAACGAGAATACATTCGTGAGGCAAAATCTTCTTCAGAAACATTGCTACACCTCATCAATGATATTTTGGATTTATCTAAAATAGAGTCTGGAAAACTCACTTTGGAAATAATGAGCTTTAAGCTAAGAACTGCTATAGAGGATGCCACGTCATTATTTGTGCCAGCTGCATATAAAAAGCATCTTGAACTGCACACACTGATCAAAGCAAATGTACCGGATGAAGTGAAAGGGGATCCTTCAAGATTCAGACAAATATTAAACAATCTTATCTCTAATGCTTTGAAGTTTACTGAAAATGGCGAAGTATCGATTGTTGTCGAAACGATTGAAGAAGCTAATGGTTTTGCAGTGATTAAATTTGAGGTTAACGATACTGGAATTGGTATCAATGAAGAGGACGCTGAAAAGATTTTCAAGCCCTTCGCACAGGCTGATGCATCAACAACGAGGAAATTTGGAGGAACAGGGCTGGGCCTTGCAATTACTAAAGAACTTGTAACGATGATGGATGGGAATGTTGGCATTAAAAGTATACCGGGTAAGGGCTCTACATTTTACTTTACAGCACGATTTGAAATTATTAATAAAAAAACTACTTACTGTGAGTATGCCAGCCTGAAGAACGTTAAGGTTTTAATTGTGGATGATAATGATAACAATCGCAAAATAGTGAGATCATATCTTGAAGATGCAGGATGCAAAGTAATGGAGGCACAAGCTGGGGATCAAGCTATAGCTACCATACTGAATAATGCCTATACGGAAAACAAGATACAGCTTGTACTGGTAGATTATCAAATGCCAGGAATGGATGGGTATGCGTTGGCGACAACATTAAACACGATTCCCTCTACAAAGGATTTGAAGCTAATATTATTAACCTCCGCTGCACAGGAGGGCGATGCTACAAAAGCGCGAGAACAAGGTTTTTCAGGGTATCTGACGAAACCGATAAGAAGAGATGATTTGCTAAATTGTATGGCAATTGTATTAGGCTTAAAACTAGATACAGAGGAAAGCCAGCAAGTTGTCACAAAATATACTCACTGTGATAATCAGAGTGTCTTGAAACCAAAAATACTCCTGGTTGAAGATAACGAAGTGAATCGCAAGGTCATCTTAGCAATGCTTCAATCCCACGATATGGCCTGTGAACTGGCAATAGACGGAAACGAAGCGTATCAAGCAGTACTAAATAAGCACTTTGATTTAGTTTTCATGGATTGTCAAATGCCTGTGATGGACGGGTTTGAAGCCACAAAAAAAATCAGAGAAGCTGAGGCAAGCAACAAACATACCAAAATTATTGCTATGACGGCAAATGCCATGGCGGGTGACCGAGAAAAATGTCTTAAAGTTGGGATGGATGATTACATCAGCAAACCGATCGACTTTGAAAGAATGTTCAAAATGATCGATGAAACCACTGTGTATCGAAGTTGAATGAATAAAATTTTCAGTATAAAAGAACCGGACTCGGGAAATCCGACTGTCCGGGATCGCAGGGGGCTATGGGAAACGCGGCCTGCGTTCTGTAGGTGCGCGCTCCCAGTTTTACCCGACGATGTGAAGCCCTGCTAAAGCAAAGGGTTCCCTGTAAGAAAAATAACTCCTCAATGAAAGGAAAGTGTCATAGGAATGGCATTTTTTTTTGTTATCATCTTATTTAGCAGAAGCGAAACTGGAAACGGTACTTTAAATGCCAAATACGGGTTTAACCCTAAGCTCTTAACCGAAAAGTGTACAGATATGCCGAATTGTTTTTTTGAGATAAGGCAGAATATGCTTTTCCATTATAAGGTTTAACATCTTCTTTACACAAAGTTCACGGAAGTGTAATAGAAATAGTTTATGATTAATACAACGAAGCGCACCAGAAAAATAAGAAAGAGATGATAATGAATGAAATTGATTATTCTCTTAGTATTACTTGGTCTGATTCCCTCTTTGATAAGTGGGTGGACTGGAGTTGATCACAACTCAAACTAGTTGAGTAGAAGTGATTTTAGATGTACATAACTTTCTCAGTAGAAGAAGTCAATCCTTTCGATTGAGTTAATGATAAATTAAATTGATTATGACGATATATATAGTATATAGACATGGTTTTGAGATGATGTTAGACTTTATCTATACTATAGTGCGATTAAAAAAGGAGGGCATAATTATGTTAGCGCAAAATTCTGAACTCAAAACTAGCCCATCCCTACGTCACCAGCACCAGTTTCAAGTTGGAGATCGTGTAGAGAAGTATAATCACTGCAAAGGAACTGTTGTTCGAGTTGATATCGATGAAAATGGAGTATTTATTGTAGTGCGGTTTGATAGTCTATACCGCGAACTTGCATACGACCCCTACGATCTTAAAATAATTCAATGACTTATTATGTTCCGATAAACGGGGACGTGGGGATATTTCATTGGCAAGCGCCTCTTTGGGACAAAATCCAAAGAGGCGCTTGCTTTTGGTCCAATTTCCTCGCAAACCTTCGGGTCCTTGATCGTTAATCTAAAGTGTTGATCCAAGCGTTTACTGGATTGAGGTGATGAAATGAAAGCTAATTTGTAGTATAGTAAATTCAAAGTATTTATATTTTAGGCAATCTGTCTGAAATAGATAGAACGTCGTGAGAAGGGAAACTTTCATGCATGTATGGGTCGGGGAAACGGTAATTGTATCTTTTATTCTTAACGGGGAGGAAAAGAAAGTAAATGGAAGTGCGATGAGTCACTGAAATTTATAAAAGGTGATGAATCAATGGAATTACTAAGCGTAGATATAAAACATGCTGGCTATTCCAGCAACTCGAATGTCATAAAAAAAGTTGCCTTTTCTGTGAAATCTGGTGAACTTTTAGGACTGATTGGGCCCAATGGAGCTGGAAAAAGCACTACGATTAAAGCAATCATGGGGCTGTTGCCAGCGATGGACGGTCTGGTTAAATTCGCAGGGGTGAGTAAAAACTATTCCTATATTCCGGAACAACCAGTTCTATACGAGGGCTTAACGCTCTGGGAACATTTAGAACTCGCTGCCGCTGCCTATGAAATCGATCGAAAAGTTTTTTTGGCTAGAGCCGATGATCTTCTAAAACTCTTTCACCTAACGGAAGTCAAGCACCATTTACCTGGTACTTTTTCTAAGGGCATGCAGCAAAAGGTCATGCTAATCTTGGGTTTTCTACTGGAACCATCGGTTTATGTCGTTGATGAACCTTTTGTGGGTCTGGATCCCAGGGGTACCAAGGATTTTTTGGTTCATTTAAATCAGGCTAGAGCCAAAGGAGCAGGGGTATTAATGTCAACGCATATGCTGGATACTGCGGAGAAAATCTGCGATTCATTTGTGTTAATGAACGCTGGGACGGTGGTAGCCCGGGGAAACCTGATGGAAATCAGGACACAATGTCAGTTGCCTGAGAGCTCCTTATTTGAGTGTTTTGATCAATTATTGGAGAGCAGCTGATGAGGGCAGTGACGAGACTTTTTTTTCAACGCCTTGTTTCAGAATGGAGATATCAGTATCAGGTATGGAAAACTGCCGTCGATTGGATCGTTGCCCTTTATATTGTCATACCTTTTTTCGCTATTTTCATGGACTTTTATTTCTCGTGGTGGAGGAACGCTCCTGCGTGGCTGAACTATATTCCTCTCAATGCCCTATTAGCCATTATTCTCGTATTCGCTTGGTCCGGTACGATTCGTATTTTTGTGGAGGAAGCGGATCAGCTTTTTCTTTTGCAGTGCAAATCTTGGGTTGACCGGATTATCAAGTATAGTTTAGGCTACTCCGTGATCTATAACCTGATGACAACCTCATTGTTGATGATTGTCCTGGCACCATTTTTGTTATTACATTACGGTTTTTCTCTCATAGGTGTCGCTTGGCTAACAGTTTTCGTTTTTGTCCTTAAGACTTGTATGGGTATAGCTAAGCAACTTGTCGAGTTTCGTTTTAATGGTTGGCTCCAGCGCATCGTGAGGTCGGTTATTTTTTTAATTACGGGCGTGTATGTGAGGCAAAGTGTGGTTCTTTTGTTGAGTCGCCAGGGTTTGTTTTATCTGTCGATGATAGCAATCTTGATCGCTTGCTATCTGCTCTTATACAAAAGAGTGAAACTGAGGGGGACTTTCTTTGAGGATGTCTCTAGGGAACAGACTGCGAAGTTAAGATTAGCTAAGTTCATGCTCCAGAGAGCAGGGACCTATGTAAGAAAGCCAAGGTTTTTGAGAAAGAGACCCTTATTATTCAGAAACTCTAATCTGCTTTTTAAGGAACGCAATCCTGTGAACGGTTTGGTGGAAATGTGCCTTAAGGCTGTATTGCGCAATGACAGAGACGTTCTGTTCTACCTTCAACTTGTTGGGCTAGATATAGGAATAATTCTGGTAGTTCCATCTTATTACAAATGGATTCTTTGGATTGTCTTTTCAATAGTGTTGACCAACCTCGTTTGGTTGTCCTGGAGGGAGGTTATTAATGATCCCTTTGTTTGTTTATTTCCATGGCTCCCAGAAACGAAGATAGTGGCGGCGAGGAAAGCCCTATTTCTGATGGCCTTGCCGGGTCAGCTTATCCTAGGTGTTGTCGTGGTTTTACAAACTCGCGCATGGTTAGAAGCTCTAGGTATGCTACCCATCGCGGTTATGATCGGATATTTTTCCGCTAAGATGGTCTCTTTAAAGTCTTGATGGTGAAGTGAATTTTATCGTGGTTAAGCTAAACGAGTTCACTATGTAATACTACTCTGACCTTCCTTAAAGAGGTTACCAATTATATGATCTAGATCGCAGTAATTAGTGTCCATCATAATTATTGGATTGATCTTTATGGGATCAGGCCTACCCTCTGTCAGACATTGTTCGTTAGCGTATACCGCAACTATCTCTCCTAAAAACATCTCAAAATCAAAAATGGGTATAGTTTGAATTGTGAAGAAATGTATTGAGGATTGGTAATCCGAAGTGAAGAAGTAACGCAATAATAGTAAGAATGATTGCTATTTTGAATAACTGTTTCAAAATAAAGACTACAATAAAAATGCCTAAAATTAGAACCAAAATTCCTTTTAGACCCAAGGCGCCTATGAACAATATTAAAGACTGCATTTTTCCCTCCATATAATGTATTTTTTCTGCTTATTATTTATAGCCCAACCTAAGTATATGCAAAAGCCCTTAGCAATGCCAGAGCGAATTTACTCAAGGTAGCGCTCATGTGGAGGTTAGGTGGAATACACTGCTCTGCGGGAATGTGGAATCACAGGAGGAATTAATTAATGAAAGTACTTTATTTTGATTGTTTTTCAGGGATCAGCGGAGATATGACTCTTGCTGCGTTGATGGACCTAGGTGTTGATGAGCTGAGCTTTAGGAGAGAGCTTGATAAGCTTAAGCTTGAGGGTTATACGCTTGTTATAAGTAAAAGCATAAAAAACGGGATAACCGGTATGGATGTTAATGTAATTCTGACTAATGACGTAGAAGAGGATCACCATCATGCACGAAACTTAAGAAACATTGAGGCGCTCATTGATGAGAGTGACATATCACAAGGCGTGAAAGATTTCAGTAAAAAGGTATTCAGTGAGATTGCAGCTGCTGAAGCCAAAGTGCATGATAAAGACATTTATGAGGTACATTTCCATGAAGTTGGAGCAGTTGACTCCATTGTAGATATTGTAGGTACAGCCATATGTCTTGACTTGCTTGGAGTTGACAGAGTATATGCATCTAAATTGCATGACGGAAATGGTTTTATAAAATGCCAACATGGTACCATACCGGTTCCTGTACCGGCAGTGATGGAAATGCTGTCCGGAAGTGGAATCCCTCTGATACAGACAGATATAAATACAGAGCTTGTTACTCCCACTGGAATGGGGATAATAAAGTGCCTGTCACTGGGCTTTGGCAGTATGCCCCTAATGTCTATTGACAGGGTAGGCTACGGTATGGGAAAAAGGGAAACAGGAGGTTTCAATGCATTAAGGCTTGTTATGGGTACTATGGATGAGACTGACAAGGACACTCCAGATGAGATTGTCATCCTTGAAACCAACATAGATGATATGAACGGCGAAGCATTGGGCTATGCGATGGAACAGCTGTTTGAAAATGGAGCACTCGATGTATTTTATACTCCCATTTTTATGAAAAAGAACCGCCCTGCCGTTATGCTGACGGTAATTGCAAGGATTAAGGATGAAGAGAAGCTTGCCGATATGATTCTAAGGGAGACAACGACCTTGGGAATAAGAAGAAGCAGCTTCAAAAGATACTGTATGAACAGAGAGATCATCATGGTATCTACAGAATTTGGTGATGCCAAGGTAAAGGTGGCTTCGAGAAATGGTTTTACCAAATATGCACCTGAATATGAAGATTGCAGAAAGATCGCCAGAAAAACAGGGAAGACATTTATCGAGGTTTATAATGCAGTGTTGAAGCAGGTAGTTCAGGGGTGAGACCATCCTAGGTGAAGGGATACAACAATCTATTGCGCTGGTTTAGAAGATACTTAAACCAGTGCATTTTGTCTTGAGAGAGTGGGATGAGGGTGGAATAGAAGAAATTGTTATCGCGACAAAAAATTTTTAGGATTTATGATAGAATAATAGCAAATACACGAATGCTTATTAAAGTGTGCAACACACCAAAAATGAAGAGTAATCGATTGATTCGATGGAAAGGTAAAATGGATGGTCATCCCAAATATGAAAACTTTAGGAAATTCTTCGATTCTGTCGAGGATCTGTTATTTGTTGTCGATAAACAAGGCAAAATTAAGCATGTAAATAACACGGTTTGTAATAGATTAGGTTATACAGAAGAGGAGCTTATCGGGGAATCAGTGCTGATCGTCCACCCGGAAAATAGAAGAGGAGAAGTAGAGGGTATTGTAAACGATATATTATCCGGCAAAGTTGATTATTCTCCAATACCTGCAATCACGAAATTTGGCCAAGAGATCCCCATGGAAACCCGTATCACTTCGGGAGAGTGGAACGGTGAATCAGTGACATTTGGGGTTATGAAAGATATATCCGCTGCCGAAACCGCCAATATAGCGAAAAGTCAGTTTCTAGCCAACATGTCTCATGAAATAAGGACTCCTTTGAATGGGATTGTTGGCTTCATAGAACTACTCTCCAGTATGCCACTTGAAAGAGAACAAGCAAGATACTTAGCAGAAGTTAAGGCGTCTTCTGACGCCTTGCTTTTACTAATTAATGAGATATTGGATTATTCAAAAATTGAAGCGGGGATGTTATTGATTGAAAACATACCGTTTGATCTATGTAATCTCATAGTCATGATCGTTGATGATCATGAAAGTAACCGGATGATCTTCCGCGAATATCTCGTTGAGACAGGATGTAAGATAATTAGTGCAAAAGACGGCGTAGAAGGGCTAGAAATGCTCGTAGGGCTAGATTCGGAAAGCTTGCCTCATATTATACTTGTGGACTACATGATGCCTGGTATTAATGGCCATGAATTTGGAAAACAGTTGTTGAATGATGAAAGATTTAGGCATATAAAGCTTATATTGATTACCTCCGCAGCTCAAAAAGGAGATGTAAGGTTAGCCGAAAATATAAGATTTTCCGGTTACCTTTCAAAGCCGGTGCGAAAAATGGAATTGATTAACGTTATCTCCGGTGTTGCCGCTTCAGAACCTCGGGAATCAATGGCAAATCCGGTGACCAGACATACAATTGCTGAAGAACATCGTAAGTTTACCAACAGTAATATCCTACTAGTTGAAGACATGGTGGCAAATCAAAGGTTAGAAATGATTATGTTAAAAAAACTTGGTTATTCAGTAGAACTGGCTATAAATGGCGAGCAGGCTGTCGAAAAATGCAATACCAAGAAATATGATCTCATTTTAATGGACTGTCAAATGCCCGTTATGGATGGCTACGAAGCGACAGAACAAATTAAAAAGACTGGTATTTTGAATAAGAACACGACCGTCATTGCAATGACCGCCTATGCAATGGAAGGCGATCGAGAAAAATGTCTTGCAGCCGGTATGGATGACTACATTAGCAAGCCGGTCACCATGTCAGTATTAAAGGAAAAAATTAGTAAATACTTGGGAAATGCTTAAATGAAAAACGCATACCTGGCTGGAGTGTATATCGCTTTGACCAGGTATTTTTCTTTTAAGTTACTTTACATAATAATACAAATTAGTTATTGACATATGTCTTAAACATAGTATTATTAAAGTATAATGGCATATGTCAATAACTAAAGAAGATTACGGACGTACGTTCTTCACTCATTACTATCAATTATCCAGTGTCCTAATATCCATATTCAAGTATTTGCAACACTTGTTTACCTAAACCTTCAGCGAGTATTGAAATTAATCTGCTTGACTGTTCTTAATTGTTAATTTTTTGGTTTATACATATCCGTGATCCCTTGAGAGGTGGTTTCACCTTCTTGAAACTGAGACTGATGTTCCAAGCAGGACGTGTGCTACATTTAGCTGGTCGGTGTTTGACTGCGGTGCGTGCAGCCGAGCCTGTCCACAAGATGTTGATATTAGAGCATTAAACCGCAAATTGGGTAAAGATGTCAAGGAAGTGTTTAACACGAATCCGGCATCAGCGAAGAGGTTAATCAGGCTCAATAACTATAGCACAGTAGATCTCCAAGCGTTCTTGGTAAAGGAGTGAGGTGAAGAATGGCTAGGTATTTTCCATGGTACAATTTAAATTTTGATTTAATGTCGGAGGTGACTGTAAGATGGGAGAACCAATAAGAATTAAAAGTTTAGATCCAACCTTACGAGATGAAATCGCAGACTTATTGCATGGCTACGATTTTTCTAATTGCCTTACTTGTGGTATGTGTACGGCTGGTTGTGTTTATAGTGATCTTCATAAGGATCAAGATCCTCGTAAGTTCATACGTAAAGTAGCTCTAGGTATGCGAGAAGAAGCAGAAAATGATCCCTTTATCTGGAATTGTACAATGTGTAACCGATGTACCGTGGAATGCCCGATGGGGGTGAATATGAACGCACTCACGAGAGCCTTCCGAGGAAAAGTGGAAAAGCCGCCCGGTTATTTGCAAGTTATAGCGGATGATCATATACGGACTGGTAATCAGATGGGTGTCGAACAAACGGATTATGATGAGACATTAGAATGGATTGAAGAAATGATGCAGGAAGATTTGAAGGATCCAACTTATAAGATTCCGTTAGATGTTCCTAATGCAGATTTCTTTTTTGGATTCAATGCTCGGGAGATTAAACATTATCCAGCTGATCTGCAAAGTATACTAAATGTTTTCCACGCTGCCAAAGCGAACTTTACGATTAGCTCTAAGCGCTGGGATGCTACTAATATTTGTTTGTTCACCGGTAAAAATGATGAATTCGCTGAAATTTCACGCCCGATGTTTGAAGAAGCAGAGAGGTTAAACTCTAAAGAAATTATTGTCACAGAATGCGGTCACGCGTTCCGATCAACTAGAGTGTTTGGGCGTGATTATTGGAAAGGGAAACAGCTTCCTGTTCGCCATATAATGGAGTTGTATGAAGATTGGATTAAAGATGGCACATTAAAACTAGATAAGACCAGAAATACAATCCCGGTAACCCTCCATGATCCCTGTAATACGGTTCGTAAAGAGGGGATTGTCGAGCCTCAGCGTTATGTGTTGAGCAATACTGTAATGGATTTTCGCGAAATGTTTCCTAACAAGGAGTATAACATTTGTTGTGGAGCCGGTGGGGGAGCGGGAGCCGTCGCTGAAACTAAAGCAATGCGTATGGTTAAAGCCAAACCTAAAGTTGATCAATTAGTGGCCACCGGTGCGACAATCGGATGCATCCCTTGCCATAACTGCATGGACCAGTTTGTTGACATGAATAAACAT
>JARLHU010000009.1 GCA_031292095.1 Desulfosporosinus sp. | reverse complement strand
GCGCACAAGGATGTGCGCTGCCGCCAGTGAGCCAAGGATGGCTCATCTGGCGGGCACCCCGCACCCCAAAGCAGGAGCTTGAATGGTTAGTTTGCTCTGCGTCGTAAGCACCGAGCGCTGTGTAACACAAGTCTCTCACATAAGTCCCCCTATTTCACGTAAAAGCCCATAAATATGTTCCGCCAATTCTATTGGAAGCGCCCCTGTCCCACAGCTTGGTGTTAATATACTTTGTTGGCGAAGAAGGGCTTCATTGACACCACGTTTTACAAGTTCCTCTATTTTATTTTCTAGATTGAGTTTAAGACTTTGAGCATTTTCCTCCCACGCGATTAAATTTGTAGGTACTATCCCCCATGAAAGAATTCCTCCACGGGTTAAAAATCTATTTAAGGGCTCTGCTGCAGCCATCATGCTCTGCATATAATCATACGCATCAAAATTAACAACCTGAACCATCGAGTCAAAAAGAAGGGTCCAATCCATCCCTGCGCAGACATGTACACCAGGAATTCCGCCTTGACGAACAATCCCCTCAACAATCAAATTCAGCTCTTCTATAAGTTGCTCCCTCGTTATTGTAATATGGGTTGCTGCACCATAAGCATAAAGACCTGGATCGTCAATCATCATTAGCACCGGCAAGCCAAAATGTCGGAGTCGTTTAGTTTGCCACTCAGCATGCAGAGCAAGGGCTTTAACTAGCATATCCCGAAGGGAATCATTGTAATAGGATGATCTTTTGTCAATATCCATGATCTGCATTCCCAGCGTCAACGGACCACTGAGCTGCCCCTTCAAAAGCACAGCTTCCCGTGTTCCGTTACGCTCAAGATCGTGGCAGAAGACTTCAAACCCTTCCCCGCCTTGCGCACTGAATCCGAAGTGTTCCAACGCTTGTTCATCACCTTCAATCGCCTCAAAAAAAATTGTATAAAAACTCGTCATTCTTTCCGCCCAATCCACTGCTTCGACTTGAAACTTCGGCGTTTTGACATCTGCTATGACTCCGGTTTCAATTAGAACGTTTAGGTATTGCACAATAAAGGAACTTTCAACCCCAAGGCGCGGAAGCTGAGGCCAATGTGGCGCGTGAGGAACGCATTTCCAAATCCACGCTAATGCTTCCTCCAAATTTGTATGGGGCAGACTTCCCACGCCCGTAGTCAGAAAGTGCGGTTTAAAGCTTTCTCCTTGAATCTCAACCACTTCCCATTCCTATAGTTTATTACATTTTACGTTACCAAATGTCTCCGCGTCAATTGACGCAGACAGCATCATTGGATTCTCAGTCGCTCCAAAGTCGTCGACCCAGGCTAAAGATGAAGTTACTTATACTTAGCTCAAGGAGCACTTAGAAACACTAAGAGCTTGTTGAAGTCTCAAACCGGATGTTTGAGGTTAGTGATTGGTTTGGATGTGACGCAAGAAAGGACGCAACAAAGAACCGTCCCTTGTTGCGTCAAAGCGTCTTTGCGTCAAAACGCAAACAGCCTCAAAACACTCACGTCGTCGTCCCAACCCCGTCGACCCAAGCCCAGAGGAAGTTTCTTAGCTTAGAGAAGCACTTAGCGGAATTGCGTCAATGAGCGCAGACGCTAAGGCGTTAAGAAACTCAACGGTTAACATGCGACGGAACAGGATGTTCCTAGTGTCGAATGCGCCAAGGATGGCATAGGATTCGACCAGAAAGCCCAGAGGTTTTGAGTTTTAGCCTTAGCATCAAGCAGAATAGCAATGCAGCGTGTGCGAACGTGCTAAGAAACTTCCTCCCCCTAAGGCCTGAGCATATGCCAAAGATAAATCCAATCTGCAAAGTGAAAGGAAATCCAAATTAATAGCACTCCAACTATAATTCCCGGCACCCACAAAAATGATCGGTAATGCCCTCCGATCCGATGAATATCACGAATACGAATAGGCAAGAAAAGACAGACAAGAACACCATAACTTAAAATAGGAACATAGAACGGAAGCCCCCAGGGTAACGAGGCCCAGCTAATAGCGATAAATACAGCCCAACGATAGCGCCGTTCCAACCAATAAACAAGCCCTAGCGCAGGTGGGGCGTCAGGCAAATGCGGAGCAACCACACCGACCTGAAACAATCGGACCAGCATAAACAACACACTCAACATTACCCAAACCCGCCAGGGGGACTGCGCTTGTATCAAATCAATACCGGGCCATAAATGAGCGAACCATGGGCTAAAATGAATTGGGATACGAAATATTCCGGAAGTGATCAACCCTGCCAGCATCCCTTCACGGGCAAACACAAACAATCCATCCCAGCGCCAAGCGCGGCGCAAACGGCGTCTTGGTTTTTTCTCTCCAATTTCTTTATAACGCCAGGTTACCGAACGAATATTCATCCAAGCTAGGAAAGTTATCAACAAAGCCCAAATTTCCGCGACCCTTGGTTCGTTAACCCATCGAACGCTGGAAGTTGAAGGGGTTTCGACCGTCACTTGCCCCCATACTCCCTGAATCTTGTTTCCCTGTACATAAAGAGACTGCTCTGCCGAGAGTCCCGTGAAAACGCTAGGGGTAGTCTTAAGAGCAAAGGCCAAGTCGGGTTGAACTTCTTTTGCTGACTGCAGGATATACTTTTGGGTCAAGGCGTCCGAATCCAAACCTTTCCCCACCGTCCAGGCCCACAGCGATGGATGAAGCATTTTCTCTGCGACAATTTTCTGGAAAACTTCAGGTTGCGGGAGTCGACCGGAAGGGATCAATTCAACCGGTAATTCAGCCCACAAACCTATACCCACTCGATCCGCCGCTTGTAGCCAGAGTTCATCCGGGAGCTGACCGATAAAGTAGACAAGGTTTATCCCTTTTTTCCGCTCAGCTGTTAACCAAGCTTCTATCTGTCCGGCATGTCGTAATCGGAATTCCTCCTCGGGGATTAAGGCCTCCCCCTTAATTGGGATCTCTTGGTCATTTAATACCCACTTTCCCGAAGTAAGCGCGATCGAGCGAAGGCCTATAGGCAAAGTCAAATCATCAAGATCTCCTCTATTGTTCGTGACCGTCAAATGAAGCTGATAGAAAAAAGGAGCTTGTATCGACCAGCGCCGAGCATCCGGTACCGTAAAAGTTAATGTCACTGGTTGAGGATCTGCCTTCTCCTGAGATTGAACCGTCAATGACTGTTCAGCTATACCAGCCGAGCCATCCGAAAGCACGCCGTAAACCGTCCAAGGACCTTCCTGCGAAAAACCATGATGTTGTATATTTGTCCTAATTGTTACCTGAGCGGTAGTATCATTCCACGAGACATTTAGTTGTGGTGACATAAAGGTCGTCTCCACCACTGCATCTAAACGAATTTTACCTGTGATGCGCCCTGAGTTCGGCCAAGCGGAACCAAATAAGATGGCACGTTGCTCTGAACTTCCTGTCAGTTCAACCACCAAAATGTTATCCTCTCCATAGCGAAACGCCTTGGCCGGAATCTCCAAAACGTCCGCACCGCCGCTTCCTTCAAATTCGCCGACTTTCTGGTCACTAGCGCTCCCATTTAAGTAAACATTCGCATGCCCTTGTACTCCGTTAAATGTAAGCAACATGGTCCGGGAACTCCATTCTCCCGGCACTCGAAGGCGTTTAGCCACGACCGCAAATCTCTCACTTGAAGGTAACGTCAAGGACCGCCCTCCGGTGAAGAAGGATTGTTTGTTATTCCCTTTGGCACGTTCAGATTCCGTTGTCCAAGCCTGCCGTAATGAGGAAAACTGATCCCACCCTCCGCTCAAATCCTGGGTAAAACGTACCGAACTTATACCAGTTTGTCCAGCTTGAAGGGACTCTCCCTGAGGACTTTGCCAGAACCACCAAATGGCCCCCAATGATAACCCTAATAAAGCGATAAAGATTATTAACCTACGATTGAACATTCATTATGACCCCTCATTAATTTATCTTACTGTTTACACTATTCGTGCAAGGTTTTGAAAACCCTTTGCGGTCATAAAAAAATAAAACCCATCGGCAACTGGCTCATAGAACTAGTTGACCCGATGAGTTTCGTAAGTATTCATTGACAGCTTAATTCAACGGCTCACCCTTGCGACACTCCGGACAAATCCCATAGAATTCCATACGGTGTCCCAAGATTTTAAATCCTGATTTTTCCATTATTTCTTCATCCATGTCAATGAGAGGGCGATGAAAATCGACCAATTTACCACATTGTGAACATATAATATGATAATGGTTGTTAGGGTTGCCATCGAAACGACTAGACATATCGCCATAAGACAACTCCAGAAGATGCCCATGTTCTTTAAGCATGTTGAGAGTATTATAAATCGTCCCCAAACTCACTCCCGGAAATTTTGCCTTGACGTGATGGTAAATTTCATCTGCCGTGGGATGGGACACAGTTTCCAGCAAAAATTCCAGGATTGCCTGTCTTTGCGGGGTAAAACGGACACCTTTATCTTTTAACTGTTTAAGAATTGCTATCGCATCCATCTCTGCATCTCCTTTAATTGTCTTTAATATTAAAATGATTGTAATTTTTATATTATAATGATAATAGGAATTTGTCAATGGAAAAAGGAGAGCATTAACTCTCCTTTTTCCATTGACTATCTTGTTCTCAATTTAATTAATGATTAGGCAGGATTAGGTGCCTCAACTGGACATACACCAGCGCATGAGCCACAATCGGTACAAAGTTCTGCATTGATGACGTATTGACCGTCGCCTTCGCTAATCGCGGAAACTGGGCATTCCCCTTCGCAAGCCCCACAACTAATGCACTCTGTGCTAATAACATATGCCATGTACAACATCCCCTTTTCTCCAACTTCAAAATTAATATACCAAAACTACGAAGAAAAGGCAAGCTAAAACGTTATTTATCCATCGACAAGATGCCCACTTGTCAGCGCGATAATATTTGTTAGGTAGTGTGTTCAGCGATAGTCTCCGGTGGAGGCTATCGCCGCAAGAAACTATCATACCTATAGTCCCTAATGTTCCGCTTAAGCTGAATGAGTTTACTACCACCAGCAATTAGAATGGTTAGTGAGATTTTAGACTCCTACAGCAAATTACAGCTCCCGTTCTGGCCGATATGGCACTTGGTAAAGTCTACGCAGACAATGTGAGCAATAAGGCAATACGCGATTACTCACATGATTCCGACGGAAAAGAATGTGATCTAGATCTTCATGTTCAAAACCGCAAGCACGACATTTTTCCAGCATTATGTTTCCCCCCCACACGTTGTGTGTTTCTGTACAAATAATTTACATTTATAGTATGCTCTCTTTTGCCAAGAAATAAACGCCCGTCCGTTCTAGAATTGCTTACTTAAAATCTGGGCTAAGTGACCGAGTGTGTAGCATTCATACATTTGGCAAAATGGGAGAAACGCTTTAACATAGGAAGTCTCCTGCCAGCGGCGCTCTGGGAGTGTATTCAACCAT
>JARLHU010000085.1 GCA_031292095.1 Desulfosporosinus sp. | reverse complement strand
TAAAAATGAAATTATCACCATTAATTATTGCGCTAGACCTTGGTATAGCTGGATCTAAGTTTCCGCCAGTGGCAATGGTTCCGAGGTTCAGGGGAGGTGCTGGTCACTCCTTAATGCCATACCATGTCCAGAGTTCTGAATCTGAGTTTCGATCAGATACACATTATGTCCCACATTCACGCCATCTATAACAGCCTCTTCATGTGTGTATTCACTGACGATATTCTGGTTAAAAAATCCAAAGGTTCTCTTGTCCGGCGTAGCCGTGAGACCGATCAGAAAACCATCGAAGTACTCCAATACCTGCTTCCACAAATTATAAATACTTCGGTGGCACTCATCAATTACGATAAAATCAAAAAACTCGATCGGTACCTTTTCATTGTATCCTACAGGCACAGGTTCACGCTTGCCCCACTTCACTTCTCCTGGGTTCATCTCCTCTGCTTCTTCAGCTATTTCCTCGTCTTTCAATATCGAATATAGCCTCTGTATGGTGCAAATACAAACCTGGCTATCGGTTGCGATATACCTTGATTTAAGACGTTGTACATTATAAAGTTCAGGGAACTTTCGGTTATCATCATTGGGAACGTATGATAATAATTCCTGCTCCGCCTGTTCTCCAAGATTCTTGGTATCCACCAGAAAAAGGATTCGTTTAGCCCCGGCATACTTTAAAAGCCGATAGCTAAAGGTGATCGCCGTATACGTTTTCCCGGATCCAGTGGCCATTTGTATCAAAGCCTTAGGCCTATTTTCCTTAAAGGATTTTTCCAATTGGTTAATGGCTCGAATTTGGCAGTCGCGTAACCCTTCAATCGGCAATTCCGGAATATCTAAGACTCGGCCTCTCAATGAGTTAGATTCTTTTAGCATTTTACGGAAAGTCTCTGGTCTATAAAAGGTAAAGACCTCTCTGGCCCGTGGTTTTGGGTCACGATAATCTGTGAAATGAGTTATCGTTCCCGTACTTTCATAGACAAATGGCAAGGGATCATTGTTTAAGTACTTTAGCTTGCTCCCTGCATATCCGGCAGACTGCTCTTCAACTGCTGTGAGTTTGTGCCCATCATTCTCTTTTTTAGCTTCAATAACTCCAACCGGTTTTTGATCGACAAACAATATGTAATCCGCAGGACCAATATCTGTTTGATACTCACGAACAGCAACCCCAACTCCGGCAAATAGGTTGATCTGTCCTTTATTTTGAAGTACCCAACCACATGCAAAAAGTTGCTTATCGATTTCGTCTCTTGCCTTCTGTTCGGGATTCTGATTCATTTTCTCACCTCTACTATCTTTAATTCTAGTATACACCATCTTTTTTTGTCGTACCTAATTGAGATGATTTCCGTCCAAAACAACATTTCTACATCTTCCCTTCATTTCCTCCCAGGTTATCCAGAAATAATCCAATAAAGCACAAATAAAGCCAGACCGTCCAAACGATCTAGCAAATAACTTCAGAGGGCGGCCTAACCTATATCTGGTTTCATTGATCATGTAGGGTTCCAGTGATCCGTCACATAAAAATACGTAGTTGTTAGAAAAGACAGCCACCCCAGTGGGGTTCGCCTGGACTGAACACGATTGTTCATGGTGGGGATACCTATCCTTCATTTCAAGGAACATACTTCTCCACCATAGCGTAGAATCTTTCTGCATCGATAGGCTTTCCTAAATAATCATCCATCCCTGCATCCATACATTTCTCCCGATCACCCACTAAAGCGAAGGCAGTCGTTGCAATAATAGGCGTATGTCGATCAAGAGTTTTCTCCGTATCTCTAATGATTTTAGTGGTCTCATAGCCACTTATATCGGGCATCTGGATATCCATAAAGATGATATCAAAGCTCTCATCTTTTAATATATCTAACGCTGCTTTGCCACTGGATGCTATTTTTAAGTGGATATTTTTTCGTTCGCAAAGCTTTCTCATGACTACTCCACACACATAATCATCTTCAACTAGCAAAGCTGTGGAATTGGTTATCGTTACTTTTGGAGCTTCTCCCGTGTTTGAATTATTAAACTCTTTTGCATCCTCTGCCTGCCTGAAGATCGCATTAAATGAGAAATTGCTCCCTACACCTAGCTCACTTTCAACAATGATTTCGCCATCCATCATATTAATAAGCTGTTTGGAGATCGCCAGACCCAGTCCCGTTCCTCCGTACTTCTTAGTAACGGAATCGTCACCTTGAGTGAAATATGTGAACAACTGCCCAATTTTATCCTTTGCAATGCCGATCCCTGTATCTTTAATGGAGAACGCCAATTGCACCCTATCCTCATAGACTTTCCTTTTAGAGATAGTCAATTCGACGCTTCCACGTTCTGTGAACTTAATAGCATTTGCCAACAGATTAAACAAGATCTGTTTAATCCTACCTGGATCCCCAGTAAGATGATCTTTTATTTCTTTATCGATATTGGATTTGTACTTAAGTCCTTTTCGGACGACTAAAGGATTAATTAGATCATCAACTTCTTTGACCAACATATTTATATCAAATTTTTCCTGGCTCAACCTAACTTTACCTGCCTCGATTTTTGATAAATCAAGAATATCATTGATAATGGTTAACAGGTTATCGCCACTGGTTTTAATCATAGTAGCCATTTCTTTTTGTTCATCCTGAAGGTCCATGACAAGTAGCTGAGCCATTCCCAGAATTCCATTCATGGGGGTTCTTATTTCATGGCTCATATTGGCAAGGAATTGACTTTTTGCCTTATTTGCATTCTCCGCTTCATTCCTTGCATGTCTTAATGAATCCTCATAATCTTTGATTTTGGTGATATCATCACCAATACCTACGCTTCGAATCATTCTCCCTTTCTCGTCACAAATTGGGAATGTTCTTGCCCAAATCCATCGAATTGTTCCATCGGGTCTTATAATTCTGAACTGTTCATCAATCGAGACTATCGATGTTTTATTTTCCAGCATATACGCTTGCATAATTCTTTCTTTATCATCAGGGTGTATAGCATCAACAAATGAATGGGGATTGTCATAAGAACTTTGGCAGGTTCTTCCCCATACTTTCTCGTATGCTGGACTAATATAAACAAGTTGCCCATACTGACGGACCCAAATCACCTCTCCGAGGTTCACGGCAACTTCCCTGAATTTTTCTTCACTATCTTTCAGGTTGATTTCACTCAATTTTTGTCGTGTGATATCCTGAACTACCCCGTAGTTTCGAACCAGCTTACCAGAGGCATCATATTCAGATTTTACTTTTTGATGAATCCATATTGTTTCGTTTTCCTGTCTGATTATCCTTAAGTCAAATTCAAGTTCATTACCCTCTAATGGCTGATTTAGAACATTTATCATATATTCTTTGTCATCAGGATGAATTATCTTTATAAACTCATTTATGGTGGGTACAAATTCCTGCGGTTTAAACCCATATATACGAAACAGTTCATCAGACCAAGTCGGTTTTCCGGTCTTTTCTTCTAATTCCCAGTATCCTAACTGAGCAAATTCTTGAGCCTCTTGTAATCTTACCTTTGTTTTCTGCAATTCCGCGTTAGTTTTTTCAAGCTCTGTATTCATTTTCTCCATTTTTTCGTTTGCATCTATGACTTTCTTTAATGCAGAAAATACAAGAAAGAAAATAAATAAGGATGTAATTAAAACGTAAAACCAGCCTTTTAAAATACTTATAAGAAGAAAAGTTGAAGGATCTTTAATTAAAAATGCAATTAATTGGTTAGCGAGTAGTACCCATAAACAACCGACTATAAAATTGATGAAAGCTATTTTAATAGACTGGCCCTTTGCATTTTTACTATAACTTCCTTTGGGAAACTGGATAAATGTATTTTTTTCTTCGTTTATATGCAGATCTTTAGTAATTTTCAACATGGTTTCACCCCAATAAATATTACTTACATAATATTTATTATATTACATATTTCACAATACCTCCATGTCATTTGTCATGTTAAAATTATTAATCCGCCAATCACCTCCCACTTTTCAATTCAAATACAAAATGCACTGGTGTGAGAATTTCTATCTTCTCAACCAACGCATTAAATATTTATTCAAACAATCTGATTTCTAATGACCATCATGAACTTTCGTTGTGAATCCTTAATAACCCGATCTGACCCCAGCAAAAATACCAACACCTCTGGAAACAATTACATATCAAATATGTTTCCGCGGTCGCACCCTACCTCAAAATCATTAACCCTTAACCGCTATTATATGTTTCCATGATCGTAGGTGGTCCTATTAACCCTTTCACACAATTCAAGCCCTGATCTCCCAAACCCTTGCTACAAGCGCCTTTCAGCTGTCTTTCTTTTGCAGACAACAGCAAGTCTCAACGTGCCCTGTGCACGGGAACATCTTGTAATTGCTTAAGAGCAAAATGATTGATTTTTTGTTCTTTAATTGTATAGTTGGTTAATAATTGGCATTTGTCCAAGTTCCCATTATCAGGGATAATGCGAACTTGGAATCCTAATGGTTTTTTAAAGTGCGGTTGATTAATAATCATACTAATACCCATTGGAGTATAAGGATTATCAACAATGATTATTTTTAATAACGCGTTCAATCTGGCCGCATCACTTGATGTAAATGTATCGTATGAATCCCTAAACCGCCCTATACGGTTCAGGGTTTCTACGTTACATGAATAACTAACAAATACCAATTTAGGTACATGACGTAGCACTCTTCCATATATTATTACGAGGGGAGGCGCTTAAGATGTCCGGTGGTCAGCCAGTAGGCCTAAGTAAAGACCCAATCAACATGGGGGTTAGAATATTGGCTCCCATCAGTTCTGTGGCCGGCAGTGCCACGATTTATTTTAGCCAACCCCTCTTAAGTGGAAATGTTTTCTCAGCTTCAGATATTTTAATTGGCTCAGAATTTTTCCTCCGCATTGCCCAACGTCTTTTCTGCCTTGAAAGTTTACCCGTTCTTGACGCACAGACTGGACAAACAGTTCAAATGCCACTTTCGGAGCTTCAAGCCTTCTTGCGAGGGATAGCCAACAGATCAGACCCCTCTCAAAAATCGAGTTCAGTAACGAATGGAACAAATATGCCTATAGCTGCGAATGGAGAGGTTACCGGAACAATTGGTCACCGGGGTTTTCCAACTCCCGAAACTCCGGAAGCCCCCATCATCGTTGCTCTATTTGTCACTGCAGACTATTCAAGTATGACTGTTTCACCCTATGTTACTTTGACAATCCCTATATTCACGGTTCCTGGCGTACGAGGAGCACTCCCACTTATTATACTTGTACTGCTTAGCACGATCTTAGTACGGTCCGTTGTCCCACCAGAAGCCACGGGCTCAAAGCCGCTTAGCAAACCTGGAACGACGATGAATGATCCGACAACCTTTACCCCAAACGATCTCCTGCAATTGCTCACTAGGTTTGGAAAACATTTCGGGTCAAAGTAGTTCTTCAATCAACCGTCGCGCTGCTATTTGACATTCCTGAATGATGTATCGTGACGTCTACATTCACTGAAACCGGGAAGTCGGCAATTTTCTGCTCCCATTGATCCTTTACTGTCTTCCAATATGCTGGATTTCTCTCTTCGATGTGCCGTCCAATTCCCAAAAAATCAAGACCTAACCCTCTTTCTTTCTGAATAGACACCTCACATTCTTTCTGAATCACCTTAGTAAAACTCTTTTCTGCTTCTTTCATAAGATCTACCCACTCCGTCTCCGAAAGTTGTTCTTTTAATCCGTGAACTTCATCAATCTCAATACTTGCTTTGATCTGGTATTGCAGCCCTATTGTTCCGTCCTTATTGGATACTTTGTACCTTGTCTTGGAATTTAGGACATGCCCCGCAAAGTTCTGTTCACTTTTTCCAGTGCCCACCGTGCTCATTGGGCGCTGTATGACTTGGTTCTCTAGCCACATGTACCCTTTGGTTTCTTCGTCGTTAAGAAAATCAATCAATTGATCCCCGCGAAAAACTCCTGCACCTTGTAACCGTAGTTCTTGTGCCTCATCCTTTCCGTCTGTTTCGTATTCAATGCCCTCGTCCCCAGACTTTATCATCTCAATCACTGGCATAATTGGTGCCGTACTTCTTCTGCCCAAAACGGTGAGATAATGCCCTAAACGAACCGTCGGGAAGGTCGATATAGTTTTCCCTGTTTCAATGTTATTTTTGATATACATTGCCACAATTGACTTAGAACGCAATTTCACATTTAATATACTTTGCGCTTTTCCTTTGGCTAATACCAGATACATCGAACGACGAAATTCAGAATAGCGTTGCAAAAAGTCCGCTACATCCAGAAAACCTACTTTCGCTACATCTTCTCCAATGACGATCACCTTCAGCGAACCCATGAAAGGTAGGTGATAAATGATTTTCGACGTCTTCTCGTAAGCTTCTCTTAAGCTTGAAGCCTCTATACTTAATGTCCGGTTTATTTCCGCAGAAGCGGTTGTCTCGCCTTTTTGTGGCCTTGCAAATTGTTCCGTAATAAGATAAGTTCCGGGTTTCTGTCCGAGATCAAATCCTATTCCGATCAAAGGCTCTAATTGCTCTACTTCTCTCGTTCCCCAGCATCCAGTTAAAAACAAACTACATGCGATCAAGATCAATGCAAGTACCATTTTGCGCCTTTTACTTTTCATTGACCACCCACTCCCTTCTTCCAGCGCGAGACTCCCCAAAGGATAGGTATCCAAACGGAGGCTAAAGGAAATATTAGATAATCTTCTACGAGTGCAACTTCCTTCAACATATACGGCCCTCTTGTGAACCCAAAAGCGATTCCCAAAAATACGGCACCTACTATGAGTTTCCATTTTAATCCTTTCAAGTTAAAGACAGTTTCGATACCCCAAGACACCATG
>JARLHU010000008.1 GCA_031292095.1 Desulfosporosinus sp. | reverse complement strand
GATAGCTCAATGGTGGAGCAACCGGCTGTTAACCGGTAGGTTGTAGGTTCGAGTCCTACTCGGGGAGCCATGGCAGGGTAGCCAAGTCGGTCTAAGGCAAGCGGTTCATACCCGCTCATCCGAGGGTTCGAATCCCCCCTCTGCTACCATAATATGCGGGTGTAGCTCAATGGTAGAGCGCTAGCCTTCCAAGCTAGTTACGCGAGTCCGATTCTCGTCACCCGCTCCAATTACTATTTCCTTGGCGGCATAGCCAAGTGGTAAGGCAGAGGTCTGCAAAACCTCTATTCCTCAGTTCAAATCTGAGTGCCGCCTCCAATTATTTTAGCCGATGTGGCGGAACTGGCAGACGCACGGGACTTAAAATCCCGCGGGTTTAACAACTCGTACCGGTTCGATTCCGGTCATCGGCACCATATGGTTTGTAGCTCAGCTGATTAGAGAGTACCTCGTTGACACCTCAGGGTCTGAGGTTCTCAAACCTACTATAAGGATAACTAAGAAAACCTTGAAATCCTCGAATATAGGGAATTTCAAGGTTTCTTTATTGTAATATACAAGGGTTGTGAGGGAATATTGCGATGTGGTTATGACCAACAATGATGTGGTATAATTGTATGCTTGAAGACTGCTGTTATCGTATTCTAGGCGGAAGTCAGTTTGAATCAATCAGCATTGGTCGTATTCATATTGTTAGTCATAACGGCATTATGGGTATTGTGTGTAACGAATGTCCAGTATTTAGAAAAGAAAGAGGCTACTCGATGACAAGTATAAGAATAAAAACAACAAAAAGTTTTACCTTTGACGCCGCTCATTTCTTGCCGAACCATAAAGGGAAGTGTGCTAATATGCACGGGCATACCTATAGGTTGGATGTAACCGTTATTCGAGATAATGGTAAACTTTGTAACGATGGATCCGATGAGGGTATGGTCATTGACTTTGCTGATCTGAAAGCCATTGTCAAGGCTGAGGTGATAGACAGGATGGACCATAAGGTTTTGAATGACGTATTACCTTTTAGGACGACGGCGGAGAATATGGTGACACATATTTTTGGAATTTTGACAGATAAATTGCAATCAACGGGCGTTATTGTTGATAGAGTGAAATTATGGGAGACTCCAGACTCGTATGCGGAAGCCTGTTATGAATAAGGTACTGTATCCGATCATTGAGATGTTTAGTAGTATTCAAGGTGAAGGATTTCATATCGGAAAGGGCACTACCTTTATTCGGGTTGCTGGATGCAACTTGCGTTGTAGTTGGTGTGATACTCAGAATTCGTTTGATTTGTCAAATGCACAATGGTTGAGTGCAGAGGAGATTGTGGATCAGGCCCAAATTCCACATCATCATGTCGTTATCACCGGCGGAGAACCGACACTTTACGATCTCGGACCACTAGTCCGAGAATTGCATAAATTATGTAAATATGTTGCGATAGAAACAAATGGAACAAACCCGATACCAGTTGAGTGGGGTATTGACTGGATCACTGCATCCCCCAAACCGGGTAGTCAGTTTGCCTTGTGTTGTCAAGCAGATGAACTGAAGTATGTGGTGGATGATGAATTTTCGATTGATTGTATTACAGAACAGGATATGCCTGAAGGAAGAGTCTTCCTTCAGGTAGAAAGTGGTCGACTTGAGTCTGCTCAGAAGGGATATGATTTGCTGCAACGATTTCCAGAACGTGGATTAAGACTGGGAATACAACTGCATAAGGTCCTGAATGTGAGGTGAAGTATCAGGATAGTAGACCTGGAAATAATGGGAGGGTTTCATTTGAATCAAGATGCAATAACTGGTGGTGTCATGGGAGTTGTTATAGGTGATGCTTTAGGGTTGCCTGTCCAGTTCATGACGAAAACAGAAATAAAGAAAAATCCAATCACGGAAATGACGGGAGGAGGTGCCTTCGGTCTAGAACCGGGTGCGTGGTCGGATGATAGTTCTTTAACACTCTGTCTGGCTGAAAGTCTGTCTGAGGTTGGTTACAATCCTGCAGATATTGCACGGCGATTTGTGGAGTGGTATCGTGATGGCTATATGACCCCGTTAGGTGAGTCCTTTGATATAGGCGGTACTACAGCGATAGCCATGAAGAGATTAATCCATGGGGTTGCCCCATTTAAAGCGGGTCCTACGGATGCAGAAAGTAATGGAAATGGAAGCCTGATGCGAATTCTCCCAGCAACCCTATTTTTTGCCAATGAATCTGATTACACTATGATTCAAAGGATTTGTGAGGTTTCCAAGATAACACACGGTCATCCGCGCAGTCAATTAGCGTGTAGCTTGTATTCTTTGTTCGTGAAGGAATTGCTAAAAGGGAGTAGTCCCCTAGAAGCCTATGACACGATGAGGCTAAAATCTCAAACCGTGTTTTTTGTAGACCCCAAAATAGGTAAGCAGTTACGTCATTTTAAGCGTATTATTAGCGGTGAACTTCCTAATCTTGCCGAAAGTGACATAAAATCTGGGGGTTATGTGGTTGAATCCTTGGAAGCAGCTCTCTGGAGCTTTCTCACCACCTCGTCGTTCAAGGATGCTGTGCTGACAGCAGTTAACTTAGGTTGGGATACCGATACAGTGGGAGCCATTACTGGTAGCATGGCTGGCGTTTATTATGGGTTTTCGAACATTCCTACACATTGGCTGAGGAAACTATTAGACTATGAAAAAGTACTGAGTCTAACGAATCACTTCGCGGAACGTGTACTACAAACAAGGTGATTAAAAGAACATTTGGAGCATCTGGAAACAGGTGCTTTTTTCATGTCCGCATAGAGAAGGGGGGTGACGGGTCTTCTTTCAGTCAGCTTCCTGACGGGGTTTGAATATTCTAAATATAAGCGGATAACCTTAAAGCTCCCTTTTTATCCCTTCGGTAAGGACTTGAATTCGGCTTAAGGTTTTGTGGGTATAAACCTCCTCGAGGGATTTTTTGATTAGGCATTCTTCTTCAGTTTGGACCATAAAAAACATGCAGTCTGGGTCACATGGCTTAGCTAGAAAGGGACATAATTTTCTAGTCACTCGCGTACGCCTCCTTTCAAAAATATTGATAAACTAATTAGTTACCAACTTCGACACGAAAGAGTAAAAACCTGTAAACATTCACGAGAAAGGAAGCATGAAAATACTCTGCTCAAAGGATTCCGCAAACATGGCTATGCTATTGATAATCTCAAAAACCTAAGTGTGTGGTTAGTAGTTATAACAGGATATTATCCTTAATTTTTTTGGAATAATATTTAAAAATGGTGTGCTTAAACGCACGAAAGACTAATAGATATTACGGAGGATACTTAAGGATGAATTGAAAATTAAATGGAGTCAGTGTGGTGGATTTAACAATGACCAATCTTTCGAAATCAGGAACAACCTTAGATTCTTATGCCAAACTGAGAGAAAATTTATTTGATTTAAATAACGGTTATTATATCTCCAGAAACGATTCTTTATTTTGGAGAAAGGTTTTGAATAGACAACCTGAAAATGGGGAAGCGATGTATCATGTTGGATTAGAAGTTGAACTTGAGGCAAAAAAGCATCTAAATAAGTTTTATACTACAAAGGTGGACATGCATTTAATCCGGTATCGTAAAGAGATAAAACGAGCTTTTGATTTATTAACCAGATCATTTAATAAAGGATTTTTCAAGGCAAGACTTGATGTTCTTAGGGTAGAACGTGAAATAATATTAGCAGATTTAAAAATATCTTCAATCACTGACAATTCTAAACTTGGACACAAAAATATATTATTGGCGACATTGTTTATTATGGCTCTTATCATAGCGATTTTAGCGACCTTTTTAATCGCTCAGAAAGGATCGAATATCACAAGTTATACTAACAACAATTATACTTATATGTTGCCGTATGAAGTAGTCGATAAAAAGCCTACGATCTTGTCAGGAGTAAATTATAAACCAATAATCATTAACGTAAAAAGAGAGGCAAGTAAAGAAGTATTGGTTAATGAACTAGTTGATAGTCTTAAAAAGGAATATGTAAAAGACGCCACCACTCCCAAACAAATTATCGCGTTAGATGAAAACAGCGAGGAAATAGGCATGGCGATATGGTCAGGTGGAGGTAATAGCGTGAAAAATACCATGGATTAAAGTAAAAAAGGACGCACTTAAAAAAGGCTTTTGAAGGCCCCCAAAAAAACAGGCTTTAGTTTTAAGCCGCGGAAATGTCAGTAGCTTTTATTAAACCAAGGGAAATCAGAAGTTTT
>JARLHU010000084.1 GCA_031292095.1 Desulfosporosinus sp. | reverse complement strand
CTCCTGCTGTAACTCCTGCTCCAACTCCTGCTGTAACTCCTGCTCCAACTCCTGCTGTAACTCCTGCTGTAACTCCTGCTCCAACTCCTACTGTAACTCCTGCTCCAACTCCTGCTCCTACTGTAAATGCAGCCGCGATTGCACTTCAATGTGCAACGTACAAGAATCAAGTCTTGAACACAATTGGGTCAATTGAACAAAATTCAACAGAAAATCAAATTAGCACAAGTTTAGATGCATTAATGCAAGAAGACTCAGCCGCCATTAAGCAATCGCTTGTCGTCAATATCCAAGATTTTGGAGCAAAAGGTGATGGTGTCAATTCAGATGTTGATGCATTAAAAAAGGCCATTGCAGATGTAGCGGAAAATGGCGGAGGCAGTATTTATTTCCCTCCTACACAACAAACCTATGTAATTGATAAACCGGTTGGTATTCCAGAGAATGTCAACTTGATTGGAGATAACACTAAAATTTCCAGATTTTTTAACTACACCGTCGAGTCCAGCGTATTTATCTTTGACGGTAATAACATCATGGAGGGATTTATATATGACGGTGGCTTAACAAGGATTCCTGATACAGGTATTCAATATGAAGCCCAATACTATCATGAGTTTCATATTGAAAAAGATAGTAATGGCTGTATATTTTACAATAACAAATTTTTGAATGCCAAGGGGTCTGTCGTTGGCGGAAATGACAGCAACACTATTGTATATAAAAATACGTTTGGTGATTATGGAGATCATTCCGTATATACAGGGGGAAATTGTGGTCAAGTCAAAAACCTAATAGTATCAAATAATACCTTTACAGCACCAACAGCCACCAGAGAAACGATCAAGATTACTAATAGTGGAGATATGGTTATAATATCCAACAATACCTTTGATATTCCAAACGGCACAGTGTATTACTTTTGTAAATCTGCTGAAGCGCAATACGCACCTTTCTATAGCTATGACCTTAACAATATTTCCTTTTCGTATAACACAGTACAAAGCTGTTCGAATATTGGTTTTATAGTCCGTGATCATGCTCCTACTGGTTCAACATTTGGTAATGTAAAGCATATCCAGGTATCAAATAATACTTTCCAAGCAGGCCATTATTTGAATATCGGCGGGTCAGTATGGTCTGCAGATACAAATGCTGATAATTTCAGCGGTACGAATGTTGATATAAATAATAATACCTTTACGCAAACACCAGAGATACATTTATGTTGTAACGGAGATGGGCTCAAAGTAAACTTTACAAACAATACAACCAATGGTGCTCCTTACAATGATAGCTTAATTCGGCTGTATGGGAACACAACTTTAAATGTATCAAATAATAAATTTAATTTTGACGGTAATACAACTCTAATAGAAAGCCCGTATGATTCGAAATCCAACACTTCAACAACTGCAGGAATTAAAGCAACTTCGCCACAAAAAATTAGCATAAGTAACAACAAAATTACGGGATTATGGAAAGTATATCAATCAGATTCAACCCAAAATAATTATCTAACTGATAACATCGATTTTATTGTTGCTGATAATACTTTTACTAGCACCGGAGAGGGCGTTGCTTTTGGAATCGATCCAGACTCGCTGAAATTAATTGGAGCTAAGTTATCGATAACCAAGAATTCAGAAAGCATAGACGGAATAATTTCTTCAACATCTCTTAACATTGCCTAACCGGCACCCCTTCAAAGAACCCTCCTATTAACCCACCTAGAGCTCATAAAAAATGAAGCTAGGATGCGGCAACGCAAAGAGCAAGACGCCAGGCGAACTTGCTCTTTGTGTTGCTTTAAGTATTAACACAATAAGTGTTGCAGAAGCTAAGAAACTACACTGTCATTTCCAAATTCCCTTAACTTCTTCTCAATAATTGATCCATCTTTAATTTCTAATAATCTATCGACGTTATCAACTGTATTTGGACGATGGGATATAATTAACAGGGTTCTGACGCCTTTCAAAAAGTCAATTGATTTTATAATTTCTTTTTCAGTAGCAATATCCAATGATGAGGTAGCTTCATCAAAAATCAATATTCGTGGATTAAAATAAAGAGCACGGGCAATTCCTAAACGCTGTCTCTGCCCACCTGATAATCGAACCCCCTGTTCTCCAATCAATGTATCTAACTTATCAGGTAATGAAAGTACAAAATCTTCAAGTTGAGCAAATCTTAGAGCTTGCCATATTAAGTTATCATTTATATTGTCATCCTGAGTACCAAATGCAATATTTCTACGAATACTATCATCAATCAAGTAAATGTTCTGAGGAATATATCCAAAAAAATTTACAGAATCATCGGCTTTGTCATTTATTTGCATTCCCGCTGTTAATATTTCTCCTTTGGTAGGTTGTAATACCCCTAATATAATATCAACAAATGTGGTCTTGCCTGCTCCTGAAGAGCCAATTATCCCGATCGATTCACCTTCTTTTATTGAAAATGAGCAATCGTTTAAAATCCATTTTGAAGAATCAGGATACTTAAATGAAATTTTATTTAATTCAATTATTATTTTGCTGTCTTTAAGAGTATTTATAGTTGTCTCAGCCTTAGGGGCTTCAACCGGCTCAGTTAACAAATCTGTATAAATTTCATTCAATGAAGGTTTTGCAAATTGAATATTAGAAATAGAATTCATTATCCTATTAATAGACGGCATTAACCTAAATGCTGCCAGACCAAAAAGACCTAGTGCCGGTAAAATATTTTGCGCAGCAATAGCTTTGCTTTGCATTAAAATAATTATAATTATAATTAACATAGCCCCTACAGCCAAGGTTTCGATAAAAGGTCTTGGTATTTGATTTAATGTTTGGATATATTGCCTTGTAGAATTAACCTCATTAATTTGCTTTTCATATTGTTGATAAAAAAAATCTTCTTTCTTTAAGACTTTTATTTCCTTAATTGCACCTAAACTTTGATTGACCCATTTAATTGTTTGACCTCGATAATATTGTTCTTTTTTCCCTAAATCTCTTAGTTTTTTTCTAAATAGTTTCATGAAGATCAAAATACTTACTAATAAAAATCCTGCTGCAAATATTGTGGCTACCGGTTCTACAAATAACAAGAGTATTAATATGGAAAGCACTACCATGACCTCCGCAAGCAAGAGGCATAAAGATGTCATAATATATTCAAACAATTTCTCGACATCAGTATTTATATTTCTCAACAATTCTGAGCTGTTTCGTTGTAAATGATAAGTATATGGTTTATATAAATATTTTTTTAATAATCTTGTAGATATTTTAGCATGTTCTCTATTAATAAATTGAAACTGTAATTTATACATCAATATTGCATATGAATTTTTGATAATAAAAACAACCAACATTGTAAAACAAAAAACAATAAGAAAACTTGTAGAAGACTTAAAATTTAATACCTCATAAATTTTAAGCAATACTTTCTGCTTAAATATTAAATCTGGATTTAATACAAGGTTAATTATAGGAATGATTAGACCAATTCCAACGGTCTCAAGAAGAGCGCCTCCAATCATTAACAAAACTAAAATAGCAAACCGCATTTTTTGTTCTCGATCAAAAATATAATATAGCTTTTTAATAATATCCATTAGAAAATTCCTTTCTTTCTGGCAACATTCTTGATCTAATTATACTGTACCCCTTAACACATTGACTCAAGAGTCCTTTTTTAATGCCCGTGTAATTAAATTATTCACCATTAACGAAGCTGTATGATCTATTAAAAGACATGCGCCAAAAACCAGCGATGACGCAGTGAACATTCCGCCTCGATTCGCCATAGGTTCACGAATCGACATATCCGCTCCACCTTTTTTGTTTAAACCTTTAGCGATAACTTTTATATCTTTAGGTGCCGTTTTACTTATTTTATCGGTTTCCCATCCCGATGCGCCAAGTCCTTCTAAGCCATATTCCAAACCTTGTTGCCCTGAACCGGGACGACCAGGATCATAACGTAATAACTTTGGATTTGTATTTTGATTAAGTGACAAAGACCCGAAATATTTATTCTTATTATGGTTTACTCCTTTATAGATCCAGTGTTCAGGTAAGACAATTTTGTAAGGAGCGCAAGTGGCATAACCCTCGTCAGTATATCTTACACCTAATAGTTGAGTTTCATCGGCACAAGATTTTTGAAATGATAAACTTATACACCGTGTGGAACCATCATCATAAAATTCAATTTGTCTATACATAGTATTTCCAGATAAATTAATGATCCAAAGTCCTCTATTTTCATGAAAATGCTTTAATCCTTCATACATTTCACGGGACCAGTATTCGCAATGTGTTGAAAGAATGATAGCGTCATAATTCTCTAAAAGCTTAGGATTTTGGTGTAATTCATATCCGGAAACAATTTCATACTGAATTTGTTCTCGTTCTAACCAGGCTAAGAGCCGCCATTCGCCGCCGGCAAGATGATTTGTAAAGGGTTCAAATACCGTATCCCCTTCCAGATCACAATTGGTGAACGGTCTCTTGATTGTTAGTTTTTTAAATTTCCATTTAATTATTGTTTCAGGGCTATTTTTTCTACTTATTTTTCTTATTAATTTTATTATTTTCATAGGCAAAAGACTCTTTATGCATCCCTTTACCAGGGTGGAAAATGAATTGGGCAGAAGTTCGAACTCCTGACTGTTTCCGTCCTCAAAGTTGCGATATCTACTGCGTCCTCCCCAAATATTATAGGATTGCCATGTATTCGTACTGGCTAGATATAAAAGCTTAGAAGTTTTCCCATAGTTCTCTTGAGGTGTGGAGACAATAAATGGCAGAGCAAAAGATTGCTGACCTTCGGATTCTAATAACAAACTGTATAACCCCGGTACTGCTGCCTCAGGTATTTCATATTCAAAAGTCTTTTGCCAATTCAGACCACACTCCACAAAATAGTCATCCGACACATTTTGTTTACAAGCATCTTGCCTGCCAAAATCCAGGATAAGGGTTTTATAAAGCCCATGCCTATACAACTTTAACGAAAATTCTTGGGAGGAATGAATATAAACCTCGATATGTTCACCTGGTCTAAACCATAGTTTTTTTTGATAACCTATTAGTTTATCCTCTAATAAGCGGACAATTTTGGGCAAGTGATTATAATGATATTTTTTGCTTATAAAATCCTCCTTTTGGAAAATAATGTAGTCACCGGTTTGTATACCGGTCAAATTAAAGCAACCGAGAGAATCGGAATAAATATCTTCTTGGATATTGTCTTCTAAGTCATACCTTGTAACCCTAACGCCTTCTTGTGGTGAACATAATTCAGCGCTGGTTACTGTTCCGCTATAACTGTTCATAGATTGCCTCCTAAATCGACATAATCATCTTTGGCATTAGAAAAGTGCAGCATTATAAGCTTCAACTAACACCTTTTTTTCATTTTCCCAGCACAGGTTTTCTTTAGCAGCCTTAAGGTTTTTCTTAAACCTTTCGTATAGCTCTTTATCAGTACGCAGCCGTTCAATAGCCGCCACAATGTCTTCAAGTTTATCAGGGTTTACCAGCAACCCTATATCGTACTCCCGTACGATTCTACCTACCTCAGGAAAATCGCTGGCAATAATCGGGGTCAGAGACTGGATGCTCTCAAAGAACTTATTAGGCAGCATGTAATAGTAACTCGGACAAGTTGCCGGTATGGTGACCATCGAAATGTCTACGGCCCCTGCGTATTGCCATATTTTATCTGCTGGCACTGAAGCCTGATACAACACTCGATTAGCAACATTAAGTTCTATCGCTTGTTCTTTTAACTGCTCTATATAGTTACTTTCGCCATAACCCATAATAATCAAGCTACAGTTTGCAGTGTTCTTTATAACCTTGAGAAGGGTCTCAAGCCCTCTCCCTTTCCTAACCTCCCCAAAATACATAATCTGTAAATCTTTATCACATGTACCCATTTGCTCGCAGTACAATTGTCTTTGGGCATTACAAACGTGTTCATCTATTTCCCAATATGGAGGAGTACTCCTTACTACTATTGGGCGCTCTTTGCATTGGTAGGCTTCTTGAACCATATCTGCAATGGAATCGTTGACCATGATGGAAAACGCACAACGCTTCATTAAGAACCTCTCTGTGCGAGGGATGAGCCATTTTTTTAACCACCCGCGTTTAGCCTCAGTGTTGCGCCCTACCTCAAATTCATGGGCATCGTAGACTAATTTTGGCCGCTTTGTCTTCGGCATAAACCATGTTGACCTCCAACCAATGAAAAGTGCAGTAAGATCATGACAACTAAGGATATCAGCATCTAATCCTCGCAAAACACGCGCTAACATCGTCCAGTTTTTTAATATCCTTGCTTTCCGTATTAATCGATTTTGTCGCGAAGACAGCGGGAGTATTTTTTGTATTCTATATTCGCACCGGTTAGACAACATCTTGCTTTCTTGTATTTCTCCGGCCTCCAGTATAATTACATTAGCACCCATCTCAAGCAATACAGAAACCTCACGTTTATCTCTGCTCGACCTCATGTAATCAAACTGGAGAAACTTAACAACAGTTTTCATAAATCTGTCCCTTCTTTAATAAAAGGCTAATCCAACACCCTTGCATATGCCTTACACAAAGCCAGTTTTTCTCGTTCCCAACATAGTTCTTCCTTAGCACGCTTTAGATTAGTTTTGAAGCGCCTATATAGCTCTTTATCCAAGCGTAACCGTTCAACAGCAGCAACAATGTCTTCGACACTGTCCGGATTTACAAGCAATCCAATCTCATACTCCCGGACAATTTTACCCACCTCAGGAAAATCACTGGCGATAATCGGGGTTAAAGACTGGATGCTCTCAAAAAACTTATTAGGCAACATATAGTAGTAGCTTTGGCACGATGCCGGTATGGTGATCATGGATATATCGACGGCTCCGACATACTTCCATAATTCAGAAATGGGGACAGCGTTATGGAACAATATTCGATCTTCAATTCCTAATTCAAGGGCTGATTTGCGGAGTTCTTGCTTATATTTTTCTTCCACATTGCCGAGGAGGATTGCTTGGATATGTTCGTCCCTTTGAACCACCTGCAGTAGTGTCTCAAGCCCTCTCCCCAGTTTAATACCGCCATGATACATCACCAGGAATTTTTCCGGTGATGGCAGTTTGTCGCAGAACTCACGCCTTTTCTCTTCACATTCCTTCTCATTGATGGCCCAGTTCACAGCCATGTTTCTCGCCACCACAGGCCTATCTTTTAATTTATAGGCTTCTTGAACCATATCTGCGATGATATCATTTACCATGATAGAGAATTTGCACCGCTTCATAAAGAACTTTTCAGCATGTGGAATCAGCAGCCTCTTAAACCGGCTGCGTTTGCCGTGGCGACCCACCTCAAATTCGTGGGCATCATAGACAAGATTGGGACGTTTCTTCTTAGGAATAAACCAAGTGGACAGCCAACCAATAAACAATCCCGTCAAATCATGCCCACTAATGCAGTCTGGACGGAGCTTCCTTGCATAAAAAGCCCACGTGAACACAGAAACAATTCGGTTAAGACGTGTGAGGGCAGGCGCTTGCCCCAACGGGCGCGTACTCCGCAAATGTACCTCAAAGCCTTCAATATATACAATCTCGTTTTTCTCACCCTTTGCCATAACCAAAACCTTATGACCCATCTCTTTTACACCAGATAACTCCCTCTTGTCGCGAGAGAAATCTGTGAATTCCAGGGCTACGATTTTTAGGACCACTGACATATTAAATCTCCTCATTAGTTCAATCCTTGATTCCCGTGAAAAATTATACCTACATTAATAAACCCTGATTTTACAGGCATTTTGGTATTTTTATAGGTATAAAAATTATACCTACTAATTGAATTGCGAATCATTATTTTTGTGACTATTCAGGTACTCAGTTAATCAACCACAGATTACACAGATTAACACAGAATAAATACATTTTGGCTCTAAACTACAAATCGCTTGTAACTCAATTGCTAATGCCGCCTGATAAACCGCTTCGAGAAACCCTGGTCCAAGTGTCCGGTGTTCCTCCATTGCTGCACCAATAATGGCATAGGTCTGTGAATCCCGTTCCACATTTTCCATCCCCTTTATTCTTTGTCTGTGTGTTTCTATCTAATCGTTCTTAATCTGTGTAATCTGTGTAATCTGTGGTTCTCCGTTCAGAATTCCCCAAGGCGTATTTACAGCGTTTTTCCTTGTAGGTATAAAAAAATGCGGGATTTTAGGTTATATTTATTCCAGCGGTAATGCGCCTTTCAATCGTTAGGACCTTTGTCCTAGATGCTTGGGACCTTAAACGCATACTTTTTGATATAAAGTAATGATAGTATTGGACAGGGATTGATAATCTATAAGAGGAGTTGAGGATCTTTTGGTTTGGCATAAAATTAATACAAAAAAACAAAATTTGATTATTATAGGTGGAACAATTGTTTTAGCGATTCTTATCGTGGGAGTCACAAACGTTATTATAAACATCGCCTAAGGCATATAAAGAAAACTTGGCTGGCGCTCGAAGACACTGTCTTCGCACGAATTAGCCTTCTTGCAGCCTTAGCGAAGGCGGTCCCTTCTCGCCTCCTTGGCTACAGGGACACTCGGCCATCACGACACCTAGCCATCCATGGCGGTGTTCTAACCTCGAACGTCCTGTTCGAGTCATGACCAGCGGCCGCCTAGTTGTACTTATGCTTAGAAAGTATATAACGCAAGTTTATACTTTCTGATAGTATTCAAAAACTAAAACGAACCCTCTAAAGTAGACATGGCTAATAAACCATCTACTTTAGGGGGTTGTTTGATTTAAACAATTGGTATTTTCAGATTTTCTACAAGCATTAAATGCAATATCCTCAGTTTGTAGTATATAATATATCTAAACAACTAGCTCAAAAAGGAGTAGCAAATGAAACTGAAAGGCTTTATATTTGATCTGGACGGAACATTAATTAATTCGCTACCGGTTGTTCGTACCAGCCTGAATGCTACACTCTTGAAATTCAGTGGACGTGTTTACACCGACAAAGAATTATCCTCTTTATTTGGGCCCTCAGAAGATGGTATCTTTAAAAAGCTGTTCCCTGAATCATGGAAAGAGGTGCTGCAATTTTATCTAAATGAGTATGACCGAATTCATGTTCAATATGCTAACCCATTTCCGGGGGTCGTAGAGACTCTAACTATGTTGCAGGCGAAGAGAATAAAGTTAGCCTTAGTGTCAGGTAAGGGCGCGGGAAGCATGGAAATTTCCATGAGGCATTCTGGATTGAAACATTTTTTTGAGATAATAACCTCGGGTTCTGAGCTCGGAGCAAGTAAACCAGAGCATATAAGACAAGTTTTGGAACTTTGGAAATTCTCCCCGAATGAAGTCGCTTATGTGGGAGATATTGCTTATGATGTGGCGTCTGCCAAAGAAGTTGGGGTTTTACCGATCAGTGCGCTCTGGGCTGAAACCGTACAAGTCCAAAAAGTATTAGCCATGAATCCGGCTTACGCCTTCGAAAGCGTTGAATCTTTTAATGTATGGATCAGTGAATCTTTTCAGAATGGCTGAGTATAAATATTCTCGCAATTTCAGGATCGAATTGTGTCCCTGAGTTTTTTTGAATTTCCTTCAAGGCTTGTTCTTCACTCAAAGCATTTCGGTAAGGTCGTTCACTGATCATGGCATCATAGCTGTCAGCCAGAGCAATAATTCTTGAAACCATTGGAATAGCATCACCTTTTAAACAATTTGGGTAACCAGTACCATCCCATCGTTCATGGTGTGCCAATATACAATCGGCTAAATCTACCATTTCATGGGACGAACTCAGAATTCTATAGCCAATATCCGGATGCCTCTTTATTTGTTCCCACTCGTTTTCGGTCAGTTTCCCTGGTTTATTAAGGATACCTTCCTCGATGGCTATTTTCCCTATATCATGGAGCAGACCTACTACTTTAAGCCTATTTACTTCAATTTCAGATAAGCCGATCGCTCTGCCGATATCCTTACATATTTGACTTACTCTTTTAGAGTGTAGTTCTTCCCTAGGATTTTTCTCATGCAGAGTATTAATTATGGTGTTGATTGTATTGCCCCTCATACCTTCATTCTCAATAATTTTATGTTTATACATAGCATCCTCAGCATTTTTGAGGATATTCAGTATTTTCTCATCAGGTTTCTTCTTTGTCTCCCACCCAAATGAAATACTAACATGAATTGCGCTGACTAGTTCATTGGAATAAAGCTCTTTAATTCTGTTAACAACTTTCTCCGCCTCTTCTTTATTAGTTTTGGGCAGAAGAATGACAAATTCATCGCCCCCCCAACGAGCAACAATATCATCGGTTCTGCACGCATTTTGAATGGCCGCTGCCGCTTTTTGCAGAAGTTCATCCCCTTTATCGTGGCCAAAGGCATCATTCACAAATTTTAACCCATTAACATCCCCAATGATAATCGATATTGGCAGATTCCTTTCAGTATCCAAGCGGCTGATTTCTTCTTCGTAATATCTTCTATTATAAAGCCCTGTTAAAACATCGTGATAACTCAAATAAAAATTTTCCTCTTCCTTTTTTTTACGCTTTGTGATATCTCTTACGATACTGAGGAGAACCCTTCTATTTCCTAAAATAGTTCCTTGTGAACTTACTTCAACATTAATCGAAGTACCATCTTTTAGGTAATGAACAGTTTCGAAAATAATTCCTTCTTTATCGGCTAATTCCATTTGCTCAATTATATATAATGATTTATTAAGACGCCTCAAATCAAAAATATTCATGGACGAAAATTCTTGATGTGTATATCCATAAATTCTGATTGCAGCATCATTGACTTCGAGGATATTTCCTTCCTTATCTATGAACAGCATCGCATCGTTAGCCTTTTCAGCAAGAACTCGATATTTTTCTAGCCTTTCATGCATTCGCTTTCGCTCGGTTATATCGATTCCTATGCCAGCAAAATATTGTTTACCCTCAATAGTTATAGGACTTGCAGTGAAATACATTGGAATCTTAGTGCCGTCTTTTTTCTGCAGATTTGCCTCGGCATCCCCAAATCCATTCTTGTTTACCCTTTTAATTCCTTCTATTATAGCCGTCTGACTTTTTTCATCGCCTGCATACCAATCTAATAAATTCATGGAAGCTAGCTCTTGCGAGGAATAACCCGTCATCTCTTCGTGCTTCTTGTTCCATCTCACTAACTTACTTTTATCATCGTAAAGATATATCATTCCCGGAGCACTGTTAAATAAGGCATCTGTAAATACTCTTTCAGTATTTAATTCATATTCAGCCTGTATCTTCTCAATAATCTCTTCTTCCAAAATAGTATTCATATCCTGGAGTTGGTTTGTACGCTCTATAACCTTGATTTCCAATACTTCATTTAAGCCCTTGATTTTTTCTTCAACCTTTTGGCGCTTAGAGATTTCTTCTTCAAGTATTGTATTGATCTCTTCTAACTCTGCATTAGCTTCTTCTAACTCTGCATTGGTTTCTTCTAGTTGTGTAGTTCTTCGTTTGATCCTTGCTTCAAGTTCGCTATTAAGATTCTTAATCTCAACTTCATTCATTATCTTTTGATTAATTTGTTGGATTAAAGATATGTTTTGCATCGCATACCTTGAGAGCAATTGTGCATGCAAAAATAGATAATTACATACATTTTCAAATTGCTGTTTAGAATCATCGTGAACTTGCCAGATTAACCAGTTGGCAATATGCTTATCTGCAACAATAATACTGGCTCTTCCATTAAACAGACTACCGCTTAAACATGTTTGAATGTTAGGATCCTCTTCTTTGCAAAAACCACTGGGTTCAGTTATTGGTGTTCCATTAAGATCAGTAACGATTGAGGCCACACCGGTTGCCGCAGAAAATAGATCCTGTAGCTTTTGAATTTCGTTCAAATCAAAGAGCTCAGAAAACTTGTATGCAGAGATATCAGTATAATCGTCAGATGTGAACTGTTCGCTCATCTCTTAAACACCTTACCCTTGTACTTATTCTTTTTATCGATGAACGGTTAGTTGATAATTTTAAATAGCATTCTCTAAATTACCAGAAATTTCTGAAAATAATACTTAAATGTTGTTTACAAAATATTCTACATGAACTTCTTTTTCCCTCTAATCTCAGTCGTAATATTCCTTTTTTATTTCAACTTTTATTTCTTTTTTATAACCAGCAAAAATGCCCTCTTCCGCCTTATCAGCGTGGGAGGGCATTTTTGCGCTGAGCGCAGAACAGCAACGATGGCGATCAACGGCTTTGTGATCAGGGTTAGGCACATTCAAGGAAATAACAAGCCATTATGCCAGTCTATTTCGCGCCATACTGCGTCGGTATGTTCCCCCAATAGCCCCGCTATGAGGGGAACATACCTCCTTGTCTGACTCAAAATATCCATGGCATACTGACCTATTATTTTCTTTCATATGCCTTATCTGAAAAAAAAGGTAAGGAACGTTTGAGCTTTGGAAGGAAAGGACGTAAGATACGGAAGAATGTGCTGAACCAAACACTTGCACGACTCTGGCTAAGGGAGGTATATACGACTTGATCGTTACTTATCGTGCCCTGAGAAAAGTCGGCAGCCAACTCTAATATAACTTGCACTGCTTTCTCTGCCGAATGGCCAGGAAAGGCTTGAATTGAGGCCGCACTCATTTTGTTGATTTCACAGGGATTATTGATAAGTTCGTTCATGATCTCCACAAACTGTTCATCTGAAAAAGCAATTCGTCCAGCTTCAATTTCCTCAACAAACCTAGCATTGTTTTCCTCTTGACCGGGAAGTGGTTTGAAAATAATCATAGGTATATGTTTGGTCAGAGCTTCAGAAACCGTAAGGCCACCTGCCTTTGTAATAATGATATCCGCAGCCGTCATAAGTTCATCAACGTTATTGACAAAGTTAAAACGAACCATAGGGTTATGAGCTTCTTGAACCACGTTGTCTAAAGAACTGAACAGTTTCTGATCATTACCGCAGACAATAATGGCCTGAACTGGCGACTGAACATTGGCAATCAGCTTACATATCCACTTAGCTTTATCTAATACACCGCAAGCGCCACACATTACCAAAAATGTCAACCGATTTTCAACGAGACCTAATCTTCTGAGTATCTCTTCTTTATTTAAATTACGCTCAAACCGCGGATTTACTGGAATTCCGGATATCTGAATACGGCTCGATTCTATTCCACGCGCTATAAATCCCCTGTAAACCTTAGCACTACCCACAATATTAACATCTACTCCTCGATGAATCCATTGACTGTGGACAGTGTAATCCGTTACAACCGCGACTACAGGAATATTTAGCTCGCCATTTTCCCTCAACTGTGCCAATACCCCAGCAACAGTTGGATAGGTACAAACGATAATATCGGGTTTCGATAGATTCAGATAAGTAACAAACTGACTGCGACCATACGTATTAAGAAAGCGCTGAAAAAGCGAATCCTCCGCTATTTCTTGCGTTTGTTTATAAAATACACCCCAAATTTTGGGTGCTCTCTTCATTAAGATGATGTACAACGCACAAAGAAACGCATTAACATTCCTGTTGAGCATGGCAACTGAATCTTCATGGATTATTTCTACTGATGGCTCTGTATTTTTAATTGTTTCTATAAGAGCTTCTGCAGCCTTTACATGACCAGCTCCAAAGGTTGCGGAAAACACGAGTACACGAGTTGGTTTCAATTGATACCCTCCATCTAACTTCCGATTCCTCTTGTATTAACTTACATCTATCGTCTCTGACTGTTCCAGACATGTCCACCAACTCTGTTCTTAAAAATATTCCACATGGTTCCTTCAAATTCCTCCCAACAGGGCAAATATTATCTTTATCCAAAATATTATTGGAATAATTATTTATGCCCATGTTTTACCTTTTCGAAAAGCTATTGGTATTCAAGCTCAGCGTTGCAGGAAATTAAAGGATTACTAAATCTTAGAATTCAGGGAACATTAGCAATCATCTTCAATCGAGCTTTAGTATAAATTAATATTTATTTTGTGATTGTATTTAAGCCGGAGCGTATTTGAACGCTCTGGCTTAAGAAAACATTTATCGGACCAATGACCAAGTATATCATCTCAAGAAAAAAGCCCTCATCTCAGGGGGTATTGTCTATCTCAGTATGTTCGATTTTCATAAACTATTTAACCTCAAGGTACCTCAAGCCTAACATTTTAGACAGTTTTTTCTTAGCCCCATACCTCGAGTTTGACAGCATAACCTTGATTGAGTAAAGGTCTGGACGGTTATCCCTCTTATACCCATGATAACTCAGTCCTTCACCAGCTCCTGAAAGTCTTTAAGAAAAAGGGTATCGGTTTGCAAAAATTACAGAACTTAGCTAATCTGCTATGGATTTCTGATAAGGGTGTAATAATGACATATCATAATTGAAACAAGATGCGAGAAATGGTAAGATACTAATTGCCTACTACTATCGACCAGCCAATGTGCGAACGGCTTCAACAGCGGATTGCGTCTCTTCTCGAGTGTTAAAATGCGAGAACGAAAACCGGACAGAGCCAGATATTTTGAGTGCATCATGCATCAACGGTGCACAATGTGCCCCCGAGCGTACGGCGATGCCATACCTCTCAAAAAGTAAACTAGCTACTTGCGCAGAATCATGCCCTTCGATATTTATACATATTATGGGTGCACGGAGGGGCGCATCCAAGTCGCCATATAGCGTAACCCCCGGAGTATCCGCAAGCGAATGTGCGAACAGGCGTGCCAAAACATCGGCCTGGTTGTGGATGGTCGATAGCCCAGTAGATTGTATATATTGCACGCCAGCCAACAGCCCTGCGATCCCATGTGCATTTTGCGTACCGGCTTCCAACGCATCGGGCAATTGCCAGGGATGTTTGTGGTCAAAGGAATGGTGGCCGCTTCCTCCTACATACAGGGCCTCGGGCATGTAATCGGCTCCTAAACACAGCCCGCCGGTGCCTTGCGGCCCGAAGAGTGATTTATGACCTGTAAAGCAAAGCGCCGAGATGTTTTTAATTTCAATAGGCAAAAGCCCAGCGCTTTGTGCGGCATCTACAATGAGGCGCACGCCACGCACTGCGCACAATTCACCGATAGACTGTATATCAAATACGTTGCCTGTGACATTGGAAGCATGCGTGAGTACCACTGCTCCAGTATCCGGCCGAATGGCAGAGGAAATGGTATCTATCGAAATACATCCCAAGCGGTCGCAAGGAACAATGGTATAATTCCCGCGCCTGTAAATGGGTCGCAATACTGAGTTGTGCTCTGCGGCGGTTGAGACAATATGTCCATTAATACCAGCAATGGCGATGTTTAAGGCGACAGTAGCATTGGGTGTGAATACAACACGCATAGGGTCATCACTAAGCCCAAAGAGCGAGGCCAAGGCTATCCGCGCTTCCATCAACATCCGTAGGGCATCAAGCGCCGGTGTATGCGCTCCACGTGAAGCGTTGCCGAAGGTATCTAGGGCCCGCAAAACGGCTTTCTTGACGCAATCGGGTTTTGTTAGGGTTGTAGCGGCGTTGTCCAAATAAATCATTTTTACTCCAATCTGTTTTTCCAGAGGTCAGAAGACAGAGATCAGAAATGGAATACTACGATCTGACACATCCGACGTCTGACCTCCGACTTCTGTGTTTAGGCACATTCAAGGAAATAACAGGCCATTATGCCAGTCTATTTCGCGCCATACTGCGTCGGTATGTGCCCCTAATAGCCCCGCTATGAGGGGCACATACCTCCTTGTCTGACTCAAAATATCCATGGCATACTGACCTGTTATTTTCTTTCATATGCCTTATATTAGTATAATGCAAATACCTGCAGTAAGGAAGTGATTCTCATGATAAGTTTATTGTCAAACTGTACGTCGGGTGGCTGCGGAGCTAAGATCGGCCCAGGCGAGTTATCCAAGGTATTATCCGGTCTGCCTGCTTTTTGCGACCCTAAACTGTTGGTTGGCTTTGATGCCTCGGATGATGCTGCTGTCTATCAAATTGATGCAGACACTGCCATTGTTTCTACTGTAGATTTTTTCTCACCAATGGTTAATGATTCCCGCTTATTTGGTCGCATCGCAGCCGCCAATGCTTTGAGTGATGTCTACGCCATGGGCGGTACGCCGCTTTTTGCACTGAATCTTGTTTGTTATCCGGAAAACATGGAATTGGACGCCTTGGGCGAAATATTATCCGGCGGCGCAGAAAAGATCCTAGAAGCGGGAGCAGTACTTTGCGGCGGCCATTCCATCTATGACAAAGAGCCAAAATACGGGCTGGCGGTCACTGGACGCATCAATCCCAAACGGATTTGGCGCAATAATACACCAGCGCCCGGGGATCAACTGATCCTTACCAAACCGCTTGGTGTGGGCATTGTCATGGCGGCACTGCGTGGAGAAATGGCAGATGAACAGGCCGTGCAGGCGGCGCTTGCTTCCATGCAGCGGCTGAACAAATACGCAGCGGAGAAAATGCACAATTTTCCTATCAGTGCCTGCACCGATATCACAGGATTTGGACTGTTGGCACATGCCAAGGAAATGGCAGGGGCAGCCACATCGTTGGTATTATATCCTTCGGAGCTACCGTACATCCCAGAGGCTTATACATATGCCGGGGATTATCTAATAACTGCGGCCGCGCAACGCAACCGCAATCATATGCAGGGCTTTGTCGAGCTTGGCGACACACCGTTTGCCTTGCAGGAATTGATGCTGGATCCGCAAACCTCGGGAGGGCTGTTTCTCAGCGCCCCAAGATCCTGTGCGCAAGAGTTGTTAAGTGCCCTTCAGGAAATGGAACCTCAGGCCAGAATAGTGGGAGAAGTGCTCCTCCCCCAAAATCTACCGATTTTATTACGATAAGGAGGAATACCTATGACACAAATTGATGCCACAGGGCAGGTCTGCCCCATACCTGTCATACGAGCAAAAAAGGCACTGGAGGGGATGGGGGAAGCAGGAGGCGTAGTTGCTATTTTAGTAGACAACGACATTGCTCGGCAAAATCTTCAAAAGATGGCGACTGGTCTGGGTTATCAGAGCGAATATGTAAAAAAAGAAAACGGCATGGTCGAGGTGACCATTGTTGCTGGTGAAGGTTGCGCTGTGGACGTTTGCGCGACAGCTGGAGATTCGGGATTAGTCGTGGCTATCGGCCGGGATACTATGGGAGAAGGCAGCCAGGAGTTGGGCCAAATACTGATCAAAGGTTTTATCTATGCCCTACAGGAGCTTGCGCCGCCGCCCACTCATATCTTGTTTTTCAATTCGGGTTCATACCTTACCGGCACTGATTCCAACAGCTTGGAGGATCTCCGTGGACTAGAAGCAGCGGGAACAATTATCCTGACCTGTGGTACTTGTACCAATTATTATGGAATTTCAGAGAAGCTCGCGGTTGGTGAGATCGCCAACATGTACGGTATCCTAACCGCTATGGCCGGTGCGAAGCGGCTTATCAATATCTAGGAGGCCTTTTGTGTCTTATATTCTTACTTTCGTCAACACTCATGCGGCCATTTTCGCTGAAAAGGCACTGTTAAAGGCTGGATATTCAGTAGGAGTGATGCCTTTACCGTCTGGCATCAAAGCTGGATGCGGCATCGCGTTACGGGTAGCTGATTATATTTCATCAAATCTGCTTCTAAAAGAGAACAACATAGTTGTGTCAGCCGTCTATCAAACAACGACGGATTTGCACGGTACAGTGTACAGCGAAGTGGTGCTCTGACTACCTTGCGGAGTGAAGTCTAAAGAAAACTGAAAGTTATACATTCTGACTAGTACAAGAAGAGGAAGCATTAGCTTCCTCTTCTTGTACTTTATTCAGTTTTTTTAAACCATTTAGTTCCATATTATGTATTTTATTCATATATTAAATTATCTCTGGTAAAGGAGGAATTCAAATGGCATTTGGTAACGTTGACGGAGCTGCTTGCGGTTGTGGAAAAGGCTTTGGCGCAGGAATCGCTGTAGTTGTAGTAATAATTCTTCTTCTGATCGCAATGGGAATTGTATTCTAAATTTAGAAAGGTGGAATTTCTTATGTATGGAATGAATCAAGGTGGAATGATGGTTCACGGTGGAATGGGTGGAGCATGCTGTCATCCCCCTGTATGTTGCCCTCCCCCAGTTGCCCCGGTTGCTGCTTGTGGTGGCATAGGTGCAGGTGTAGGAGTTGGAATTATCGCGGTGGCTATTTTAATTCTTATCGCATTAGGCGTTATCTTCTAAGAGTTTTCTCGCTCTGCAATTCTAGATCAATGTTAGGACCATTCTCCACTCCGGAGAATGGTCCTAAATTACATTTGTATAAACCTCGTTTGGATTTTCCCATTTATGTCCACAAAAAACTCAATGGAGTTACTCTTTGAAAAATGTAACTGGATCGTATTATTATTTAACGCGTAAGAGACAATCTCATTGCCATGTATAACTAAACTAAGTAAATTACTTTCGTTTATTGCATGCTTTAAGCCATCTGAAAAATCAAAATCAAAATCGTATTCAGCAAGCTTAATATTATCATCGCTAGCTTCTAATCCTTTTTTCAACAAATATTTTTTCAGGTAATCTCTTTTGATCCTTTCATATCTCTCTTTTTCCCATTCGATGATATTTACAAGTTTATCTTTTTCCATAATATACACCCCTTTATAATTATAGTATTATCCTTCAAATAAGCAATCTAGCCTGCTTATTTGTTCCTTTGATAATATAAAACTCATTAATGAGTAAGTCTAATTTTTCGCTTATACTCAGCACTTTAGGATCGGTAAGGTCTTTATCGGAAGCAATTTTTTGAAGTTGTAATCTCAATTCTTCGATTTGTTCATGTACCGTGAGTTTCAATTTAGAAATACCTCGTTTCAAAATCATATTGGTATGCTGTGTAATTTTAACTTAATGATACCGTAACTTCAACCATGTATAATGTAATATTTTGTCGGAATATCTCCAAGACATCCCACTTTTGTCATTCTAAGAAATAGGTATCGAATTGGGCATAAGAAAGGCCCACACCGTTTCCGATGAGGCCAAATCAGAAGGCTATAACTAATTGTCTATCTCAAGCTTATTTGCTTCGCACATGCTTTACACTGTAGTGAAATTCCCATAATAGCCATACTTCCTAGGGTTAAACGCTGAAAACCTTTTATCTTTTAAAATAGCCGCTGCTCCCGTGAGAATTAATTGATGAATTGCTGAAATCAGGTTGATTTTTAAGTTTAATAGCATCGGCAATCTTACTTTTCATGATTTTCACTCCTTAAAATTCCAGCGTATCCGGTTAATCGTTTTATTTAGTTTCTCTATAAATTGCTGAATTCCTCCTATACAACCATTCTTTCAAACTAACCAAGCCTGCTAAAAACATAATCAAAAAATCTCTAAGTACGTGGTATAAACTAATTTTTTCCGGTCCACCAAACCCAAAACACCCACACCCATAGGGCAGAATGTTGCTATAATTAAGGATTATTTGTATAAAGAAAAACAAGGACAGCAAAAATAAAAATCCGCTTGAATACTTGGTTTTCCAATTTAAAACTAGAGATAAGCCAGCTAATATTTCCACCCAAGGAAACACAATGGCAATCAATAATGCCAAGGATTCTGGCAAAAAGGAGTAATATGCCAAAATAGTGACCTTATAAAGGTAAAGATTGAAAATCTTTGCTCCTCCAGCAAATAAGTAAATGCCTGCGAGCAATAATTTTAAAAGCAACTTGTCCCACTGTTTCTCTAAAAAAATTTTTGTACTCATCAACTGTTTTAAAACCTCCAGTAATTCCCTTTATTATTTTATGATTACTATATACAAAAATAGATGGGGTTCCTTGTATTTGGAGGTCTTTGCGCAAATAGTCATATTTTTGTACATCTACTTTCACAATATTATTGATCATAAGTTCTTTCACAGCCTCTATCAACTTGGGTTCAGACTTAATACACTCTTCACAGATAGGCGAATAGAAGTAAACATAAAAATTATCGCCCTTATCACTCATTTCTTGTAACTGATTTGGTGTAATATCTGGTACTTGAACAGTTTTATATGTCCGTGATTGCCACAAATAAATTCCACTGGATAAACAAATTCCCATAATTAAGATTATTAAAAATATTTTTTTCATATTTAACACATTCCCGTCATTATCATTCAATCCTGTACTCACATCCATTATTCATTCTACCTATTTCGATAATAATCATGTTTTTCCTCTTTAAGGTTCTTTTTTTATTATTAAGCACAACGTAAGGTTTTTATCCACTGTCAACAAAAAGAAAGGCCCCCACTTACCGATGGAGGCAGAGAGTAATTTAAAGTCAGTTATTTCATTAATGCACTTTTTGTTGACGGGAGGTTAAATGGTTGAGGTTTAGTGAGAAATGTGACAACAACAAGAACTACTGCGCTTACAGGTAGAGCGACAACCATCGGATCGATGTAAGTCCAGGGTGCCGAAGAAAGTGTAGGCACACCAAAAAGCATTTTACAAAGTCCGAAAATAGTAGCCTCTTTTGCATGTACAAAAAGCACCATATAGGCGTAAGTGATAGTGCCGACAAACATACTCAAAACCGCAGCTATTGTGCTTACCCTGTGCCAATATAGAGCAGCAACATACATCGGTAAGAAACCCGCTGCACAGAGCCCAAAGAAGATAGAAGTAGCGATGGGTATGATGCTACCTGGAAGTTGAAAGGCAACAAACATTGTTAGGGCAAAGCCAGCAAGGATGCCGATCCGTCCAAGCGCTACTGCTCTATGATGATTCTTACCTGAACTAGGGTTAAGGTCATAACTGATAGATGTGGAAATCATGTGGAATTGGCCGCTTAAAGCAGACATTGCGGCAGCTAATAAACCTAGGAGGAAGAGGTAAGCGAGCCAAGATGGCATCGCTTGAGTAATAAATAAAGGGAGTTTGATCTATCGTCACTGGAAACTATCGTAACTATTGTCCCCAATGTTCAGCTTTAGCTGAATGAGTTTACTTTAGATAGCTTTTCTTTCAGATTTTTTATATCCTCATCAATAAACCTATGCTTAATATTACTAACATCAAATTTTAAAATTTTAAAGGCAAACTGAATAATATATCCTAGGGTTAATGCCATAATCAAGGTGCCCACCCCCACAAAGCCACCTAAAATGTACCCTACAAGAAGTGCGCTTAATTCAATAGCATTTCGCACGAACCTAACTGACTTACAGGTCTTTTTTGTTAAGGCAATCATTAATCCATCTCTCGGACCAGATCCTAGTCCTGCTCCGATGTAGAAATAACTTGCAATTCCAATGACGATCATTCCCAACACCATCATTATTGTGCCTGATAGAACTCCTTTACATATTGGAATCAGGTGATTAAGCATAATAAAATCCATAAATAGTCCAATAAACAACATGTTGCACAATGTTCCCCAGCCTAATCTCTCCCCTAGAACCGCGTCTAAAATTACCAAAATTATTCCTACACCTATACTTGCTTGACCCATAGTAATGCCGATAATGTGCGTCATTCCCTGATGAAAAACATCCCATGGCGCAAGACCCAAGTTAGCGTTAATCGTTAAAACTATTCCCACGGCATACAAAAATAGGCCAATGAAGAGTCTTGTAACCTTTTGCACCATTTGTTTCAAAGCTTGCCACCATAACTTTCTGAAAATTCTATATCCATCAATTATATACACTTTTCTCATAGCAATAAAATGGCTTCTCTTTTCCTGATAACCATATTTCCCCAACAAAACTATATCCGCTTTTATGAAATAATCTTTGGGCTTTTGTATTTAAAGAATTGGTATCTGTTTTTAAGTATTTTACTCCAAAGCTTTTTGCTAATTCGTCAGCAAACCCTATAAGCTCAGCCCCAATACCAGCATTTCTACAGCATGGACTGACTCCCATCCTATGAATTACAAATTCATTTTCAGCCGATGACCATTTTAGTACTCGATACTCAATCGGTTGATCTCTATTAATACATATGAACCCGGCAACCGTATTTTCTCTAACCGAGACAAATAAATCCCCTTTTTCAATATCATTGGCAAAATCTTTGTATTGAGGGTAATTTCCATCCCATTGAAAATTGTTATCCTTGTGCATTTCGATTATAATTTTTTGCAGTATTTCGATTATACTGTCCAAGTCTTTCCTTTTTGCTTTTCTAATCATGAGCGCTCACCTCAGAAGTTCTTAATGAAAGATACACCCTACAGGGTTGTATCATAACTAACTACTATACTTTTACTGATCTCTCCATATTGTACCATGAAATTCCCAATATAGCAGTTGTACTTCGTGCCGCCAACGGGCTTTCTCCCCCCTATTTCACATAAATAAAAAACCATAGAAATCAAAGGCACCGTCTTGCTGCCTAATGACTTCCGTGGTCTTAAATAAACTCTCGGGATTCTCCGAGGTAGTTGGGATAAGCATTTCCTTTAACCAAACCTTCTAGTATTCCTTTTACTTTTAGTTGGAGGAATTTTACTTAGGCCTTATTTACTTAGTGACGCTAATATTAGCATTTTGCGGCAACGCCAAGCCTGCTGCCACTTCAATTGTTTTCATAATTCCTGAAACCCCAGGACAACTGGGATGCGGGCTATATTTGGCAAACGCCTGATAAACTGTCCCCAGATGGAGTTTTTGAAATATTTCTTTGAAGGCATCAACTTCCGTTAATTCTTTCGCTATCTTTTGATAATTAGGACAATCACTTGTTATGTCCAGTTTCACCTTATGACCGTCATCGCAAACTGCTTTGACAGTAATAGTAAAACCGCAAACACCGCTGTGTATAACTCCTGTCGCCATCAAAATGCCCTCCCAATCTAAAAAATCAGCTATTCCGTTCAAGGTACATACTGGTCATAAAATAATTAGAAAATTTGGGGCTCCCGCCTAGTTCGACATGACTAATCCTACGATATAACTCTCCTGCCTTAGCGAGTTCATGGTGGTCAATCAGAGCTAAAAGCGCGCCGACATGGGCCGCATTGCCCACCGTCTTAATCTTCTCTGGGGCAATATCCGGTACAAGGCCAATATTTAAGATATTGTTGGCCTTAAGATATGTTGCAAACGTTCCGGATAAAGTCACCGAATTGAGATCCGCTATAGATATTTTGGCCATTTCTACCAACGTCTTAATTCCTGCGCATACCGCACCTTTGGCTAACTGCAATTCTCCGATGTCTTTTTGACATAAAGTCACATCAAACCCTTGATCAGTCCCATAAGCTAAGACAAATTCACGACCTTTTTCACCCATACGAATCCGTTTGAGCAGCTCCGGGGCAAGCGTTTGTGCCTTTTCCGGGTCGACAATCTTTCCCTGTTTATTAACGACCCCAACTTTTCTCAGCTCGTCAATTCCCTCAATAAGACCTGATCCGCAAATCCCTATGGGTTCCTGCTCTCCGATCACTTGACAGGTTACTCCACCTTCTTCGGTAAGGGTCACACCTTCAATAGCTCCAATTTTCGCCCTCATTCCATGAGCTATGCCAGCCCCCTCAAAGGCAGGCCCGGCGGCTGTGGAACAGGCTATCATCGTATCTTCTGTTTTTAGAAATAATTCACAGTTGGTTCCTAAGTCAATCAGCAAGTGATTGCCTGCTTCAAGGGCCACTGGCGTCCCCATTATTGCCCCTACCGTATCTGCTCCAACAAAACTTCCAATGTTCGGCAAAAATATGATTTTTGCTTGAGAATTAATTTCCATTCCCAATTCTTCCGCCGTGAATTCCAACGGTCTATTACAAACGGAGACGAAGGGTGATACTGCCAAATGAGATATTTCTAAACCAATGAAGAGATGATGCATCGTAGTATTGCCAACGAGCGTCATCTTGTACATCTCGTTCTTGCTCACATTCGTTTGGGCGGCAAGTTCTTCCAGTAGGTGATTAATTGTTCCTCTAACGGCGGCACGTAGAGTCAAGGCATTCTCTTGACTTTCACGAGCATAGGTAATACGAGAAATTACATCTGCGCCATAGGCAGTTTGTTGATTTTCAGCGGAGACAACCTTCATGATATTTCCCTGGTTCAGATCGACTAAGGCCACCGCCACACTGGTTGTGCCAATATCGATTGCCACACCATACAACCGTTTTGTTGTATCACCCGCTTCAATATCTAAAATTTCGTCCCTATAAATCGTAGCCGTTAGGGCGAATTCGCCCGTTCGTATGACCTCTGAAACTTTTCTGAGGACATGGAGACTTGCTTTATCATAGCTCTTACCCGTAGTGCTACTTAGCTCATCCACAAAACGGTCCCAGTCTCCCCGCTCATCCGCTAGCGATGGTACACTGGTTTTTACAAACACCTTTTCAAGGCCGGGATCTAAGCTAGTTGCCTTTAAGCCGAGGAGGACACCTTCTTTCCGATCCTGGCTTTCTACAAAATTGAGTTCAATGATCATTCCCTCTACAGGCGTTACAGCACAGGCAAGTCGAATTCCGGCCTTTAACTCGGTCTCATTAAGATGCTCTAAATCGTGATCACTCGGTGGAGGGACATGTCCTGTCATCCGAACTTTGCATTTACCGCAAGTCCCTTCGCCATTACAAATATTCTGTACAGGAAGATGATGACGAATTAACGCTTCCATTAATGTTTCATTTTCCAGAGTTGTCATGACGCGATTTGGGAGTATTGTTATTTGCATAAATTAACCTCCTGCCAGTATATCTACTGTAATCATCTGTCCCGGTTCGACATACACTGTGTCTTCCCGAATGCTTCCATTTAATACGGCGGTTAACAGATGAAGATCCCCTTCTTCTTCACCCACGTCCCACCCGAAGAAGTCAGCAATCTTGCGAACTTTCTCTCGGTATCTCTCGATGTCTTTCGTTCCCAGTGTAACGATAAGAACCGCTTTATTATAACTACCATATAACATTTTAATTAGATCTGCAGCTTTTTCCTGTCCAAAACGATCGACGTATTCTAGGTACTCAGCATAGGGAGTCCGACCATAGTCCAACCACCCTCGACTGAAATAGTAAGTTCCCGGATTTTGCTTGAGCAACTTAAGTTGCCTTTCGTTCGAACCAAGCAGAAGGGAGATACAATCATGAGTTCTTGGCAATAATAACGGTACCCCTTGGGAAAGCAAACCGACGACGACATTTGAACATCGACTATAGGTCGTAATAATCAGATCGTAATCCTGGCTTTGGTCAATAATTTCCTGAAGTCGTACATGAAGCAGATCTGGTTTGCCGTGGTAATTGAAATCAAGGAACTCATAATCCATAGTTTCTGGAATTCCCAGCGAACAAACTTCGTTCTTGGTGGAATCACAACCGATGAGTTTAATCTTTATGGCGGATCCCCTCACATCATAGTAAACTTTGTCTTCAAATAGGCCAATGACATCTTTCGTGCATTGACCTATTTTCCATATTTACGTTCTTCTGTTAAAAGAACATCCCATTTTATTGCTAGAGAAAGGGATTTAGAATTGCTATATTAACCTTAAAATTCGAATTGTTTGTTGCGGAAAGCCTTAAGATATTTGGCACAGTATGCGTCTCGTCCAGCCAGCGCCTCAGCTGTGACTATATTAGCCATCATCATTTTGTCCAACGGGTCAACAATCATACCGTCCAGCCCTTTGGCAATGGCCATAACTGCAAAGCCACGATTCATGAATTTCCGTTCTGGCAGGCCATAGGATATGTTAGACAGCCCGCACATCGTATGAACTCCTTTAAACTGGGTCATAATGGCTTCAACAGAATTTATAAACTCCATAGCAAACGTGTTGTTTACAGAGATTGGTTGTACCAATGGATCTACATAAATGTTACCGATCGGTACATTGGCTTGGACGAGCCCATTAATGAGCTTGTCGGCAATTTTTACCCGATCAGCCATTGTTTCTGGCATTCCAGCATCACTCATGCAAAGAGCCACAACTTTTAGGTCCGTTCCAGAAAGCACAGGTAGTAATGCGTCGTAGCGAGCTTTTTCAAGTGAGATAGAGTTAATCATTGGTATGCCTTTGTGTACTGCAAATGCCGCTGCGATCGCCTTTGGGTCAGGACTGTCTAAGCAGCAGGGACAATCAACGACTTCCTGAACAGTTTTGACAAGCCAGGCAAGGTATTCGGGTTCCTTATCAAGAAAGATGCCGGCGTTAACATCAATATAATGTGCTCCCGCCTCAAACTGATCCTTTGCTACCTTTTGGATAAATTCAACATTTTGTTCTTTGATGGCCGCACCGATGGCTTTACGACTGGCATTAATAAGCTCTCCTACAACTAACATTGCTTTTCCTCCTTCAATTAAATAAGGATATTAGAATTAGTCCACTCATTCTTGTGACCGGCAAACTGCCCTCTTTTAGCTTAAGCTGAATTGTTCTGCTAATTTACCTCTAATCTATTAGCTAAAAAACTAAATTTATTATCTAGCGTGAATAATCTAGATAATTGATATTATAATTTTAGTCTTAAATCATTGTTTTATATATGGATATTCTTGTTTTATCTTGATCAATCTTTACTAAAATTTCAGGCACAGCTTTGTTTATACTCAGTGTTCCTAATATTTAAGACTCTGATAAAGAAAAAGAGGAGCAATGAATCTGAATCTGGAATCATTGCTCCTCTTTTTCTTATTTAGGTATATAAAAGAAAATATCCAAGGCATCTTTGACTTGTTATTTTCTTTCATATGCCTTATATCGTATGTTTTGATTTTTCGTTATTGAGGCAAGTATTGAGTGTGGTTTACGTTTTCTTTTCCTTCTTTAATAATTTTCATTGCTAAATCAACAGCTTTCATTACATCGGTAGCAAAACCATCTGCATTGATAGCACGTGCAAATTCTTTGGTCGCTGGACTTCCCCCAATAATTATCTTAACTTTATTCCGCAGATCACGACGATCCAGTTCCCTTATTGTCTCAGACATCATACCTAAAGTGGTCGTAAGCATAGCAGACATGCCGAGGATGTCGGGTTGGTGGTCTATAATTGCTTGTGCAAAGTCCTCGGGCTGGACATCAACTCCAAGATCAATGACTTCTAATCCCGCACCACGAAACATCATGACGATTAAGTTCTTACCAATATCATGTAAATCCCCGGCTACAGTACCGATAACTACTTTACCGAGCGAAGATTGCTGTGGATTCGACAAGAACGGCTTCAATACATGCAACCCCGCATGCATTGCCCGTGAAGCGATTAACACATCCGATATATAAATAATTTTACCCCTAAATTGTTCACCAATTTCCTCCATGCCTGGCATTAACGCCTTTTCAAGGACTGTTAGGGGTTCTATCCCGTTCTCAATCGCTAGAACGGTGAGAGTTTTCACCCGGTTAGCCTGTCCCTGTATTAAAGCCTTAGTTATTAAGCCTAATTCTGGAGTTATCAACAGAATCCACTCCCTCGGTAACTGCATAGGTTTACAAAGCGTATTGCTTAAATCTACTTGGAGTAATTCCCTCAAGCTTCTTAAAAACCCTGGTAAAGTAGGCAGGATCCTCAAAACCACTCTCTTCAGCAGCCTGCATAACATTATATTTAGGGTCTTTTAACATTGTTTTAGCTTTTTCTACCCTTATTTGAGTCAGATATTCCATCAACGTGCAGCCAAGACCCTGTTTGAAAATTCTGCTGACGTAACATGGGCTGAGATAAACTACCTGTGCTATATCCTCAATCGTTATCTTCTTACGAAAATTCTCTCGAATATATTCGGCAGCTTTCTGAATAGCTTGGAGATTCTTTTGATCTTTGTTAAGATCTATTTGGTTCATAAATGTTTCTAACATATCTCTGGACCAGATACAGATTTCCTCAGACTTCGTTATTTTAAGCAACTCCAGATAAAATAATGAGTTTTGCTGTAAAATAACACTTAAGTCCGCGCCTCCATCTACGGCCGCCCTTGAAATGATTACAACTAGTTCAACTACTCTTGCTTTAACCGTATCGATATGCTCCGAATTAATTTCTATTATATCAACTAATAAGTTTTCAAGTAGTTGTTGGGCCGCTAGCTTTTGACCATTGCGCACCATCGTCTTTAGCTCATGTTCCTTGTCCAAAGAACTTGAGCTAACCGCTCTCGACTCAATCGTACGCATAGCAACTTCGGAACGTTTACGAGCCTGTATTTCTTCTGCCAGCCTCGCCTGTTGGGCAGTGATGTTCCTTCTTTGTGCCAAGACAGTCATACCGCTTTTCATGATTTGATTAGCTACGATAAACAAAAGGTCTGCCGCCGCTTGTACCTTATCACTTGACATGACCTCTAACTGAGCAGCTGCCCACTTGACCGCAGAAACATCCACATCAAGTCCTTTGACCATTTCCTCAATTTCTTCCAAAAAATAATCTTCCGGTTCCCACATAAGAACTTGTCCACAAATAATGGAGAAAACATATTCATTTAATACAATTGGTGCTGCCCACATTATCAAGCCTGCATGACATCGAAATATATAAGGCTCACCATATTTAGCTGCTTCAGTACATGCTCGTGCGTATGAGCGCTGACATTTTCGTGTTCCAGAGCTATCAGACCTGATCTTTCTACAGAAACTACAATCCATAATCTCATGATCAGTAGAAACAAGCGTATTTCCCCGCGTATCAACTAGTATCGCTTTTAAACCAGTAGATTTTGAAAAAGAACATAACATTTTTTCCAGCAGGTTCCGTCCTACTAGTTTCTCTAGCCATTGTGATTCCTCTTCTGGAGTAATGTTTGCTTGATTCACATTCCCACCTCCGCAGTCAATTTCACACTTTAGAAAGTCCCTGAGAACCGTAACCTCCTTGACACTTGCTACATACTCAATTTAGATTAGTAACCGCTATGCCTTGTATTAAGCCTATATATATTGATTCCTCGGTAAAAAGTCTAATCGATACCATTTACAGCCTTTGTGATGCAAAATAGGTTTATGCAGAGGAGTCACTATATATAGTATAGCATAAAAAAATGATTATTTGCCGTTTTAAGTAATATATTTAGAATATTCTAATAATTAAATGCAAAAATATAATGCCACAAAGCACTCAAATCCCCGTCAGGTACCAATACTACACACGGGAGATTTGAGCGCCATAACAATTTATGAATTAATATTCAGTAATAATTCTAAGAAATGTCATACATACCCAGATCGTGTTTAGGATTAGCTTTAATCATATCTGCTATAAACTTAGCTTCGTCCTCTGGAATACTTTTAAGTTGCTTTTCGAAAATATCTAGATATTTCATTTCTTTAGGACCAAGCTCTAAGAGACCTGCTTGAGCAGCTGTACGTAATTCCGTAATCGTAACGCCAGCAGCAATTTTCGTCCGTTCAAAATGAGTTTTGCCTTTAATGATCTCACCGGCGATTTTCAGAACGACGCTAGGAGTCATAATGTAGGCAGTAGGGTCGTACTTATTGTCGGATTCCACAAGGATATCTCTCATTTGAAGTGCAAAGCCTTTAGCTGTTGCTACGTTCATTTGGCGACAATCATAGGCAAGTTGCTCCATGGATACAGTAGGAGCCATATTGCCTAACAATCTTACATTTTCTACGGATTCATTACTCCAGCAATCTGCCAAGGCTAAGGAAACGTTACCAACTGCACTGGAATGAGCACAAGCGGCTACTCTTCCTTCCATGGAAATTGGTGTTCCAGTAATAGCTTTGAGATAAACCCCTTCATAACCGCAATCTTTATCCGGTCCAACGGCACCGGATTCGACTGCTACCATAGTTCTGACGGCACACATAACCCGGTCAATAGCAGCAAAAACTTTAGGAATAAAATTCTTGTGACCCATGACCATCGATGTATTAGCAAAACCACAGGCAGTATCTCCAGAAGGCAAAACATTATATTCGGCCGAAATTTTTACAATTTCATCCCACAAAATTTTCATATCACGGCAGCCGACGATTCCTAAAGAAAATACAGCCTTAGGAAGGTCAATATTCATAACCGATTCATCGTGCAGGTGTTTTCCGCCAATAGATTCGATCGCTAAGAAGTCTGCTCCGTTTGCAGCGCAACCCTTCATAGTATCGATGACTTGATCCCATTCTGCGCCTTTATACATATGTTTAATAGTCTTACCTTCGCGAACATCAACAGGTGTCATTCTTAACAAGCTTTTAAGACCAAACTTCGTTTCATATTCCTTCATTACGCCTTTAACAACTTTAGTAACATCAATTCCCCATTGAGGATTAAAGGTACATGGAGGTAGAAGTTCAATTTCGACTAACATACCAGGAACTTTTAATTCAACGCCCATAGAACAGACACCGTGAATCATTTCTTCATACTGCGCCAAAACTTTCGGCATAGTTTCTTCAGTGATCATCATCATTGGCAGGGTACAGTTCAGTTCTGGGTAAACTGTTCCCCCACCGATAACCATTCCATTAGCACATTTTACGGGTTTCTTGGCAGTTCCATAAACGAATTCATCCACGTTAGTGTAAGCTAATTCAGTAAATTTTACAGTCACAATATTCCCTCCTTTGTTTCTTAGTTAGTTTAATAACGCAGTTACAACATCAACTGCCCCAGCAGCATCTGTCGCATATCCATCTGAACCAATATTATCTGCGAATTCTTGGGTTATTGGAGCACCACCAACAATGACTTTTACGTCCTTGCGTATACCGTTTGCGGTTAATACTTCAATAATTGTTTTCATTTGTAACATGGTCGTAGTCAGCATGCATGAAAGACCCACTACCCCAGCATTATTGGCCTTAACTGCAGCAACAAAATCATCACCTGAAACATCCACGCCCAAGTCGATTACAGCATAACCTGAGCATTCCAGCATCATTCCAACTAAACTTTTTCCAATATCATGTAAATCTCCGGTAACTGTTCCAAGAACGATCGTTCCCTTAGTTGTAACCTCGCCGCTCACTAACAATGGCTTTACAAGAGCCACGCCGGCTTTCATAGCCGCAGCTGACATCAATACTTCCGGCACATACATATCGTTAATTTTAAAACGAGCACCCACTACATTCATCCCTGCAATAAGTCCATCATTAATAATGGAAAGTGGATCAACCTTTGCACTAATAGCTTTTTGAGTTAAATCAAGAACTACATCTTCGTCTCCCGCGATAACAGCATTACTTAATCCTGAAAAATCAAACATCTTGTTGCCTCCTAATTAGTTCGTTTTAATTTGATCACCTGATTTAGAGATTAGACATGTTTCGCTTCATATAATCCATAACATCCCGTAAAACCCTCAGTCTGTTTACTTTTCATATAGAGAGACTACTACACATCCTTCCCTCGGCTAACTACGCTTTACCAAATTCTCTGATGTTCTGAATACTTTGTTTTTTCTGTTGATATTAGTTTAGTTCTTTGGAGCCATTCTTTGCTATGGACTATCTTGTTTTAAATTGATAAATCTAACCTAGTTGTTCTGCACAAGGCAATCGTCAACGGGCGAAATAAACTTAGAAGACTGACTATTTGGCACAAGTGTCGTTATCTGGTCGGCTAGTACCCTTATTGAAAGGGGTGATTTAATCAAGTGGGATTCGAAAAATCCAAATTAATACAGAATAATCCATGGTCAAGCCGGCTAATTATTATTAAGCTTACTTATAAGTAGGGGAAAAATATCCCGCTAATCATAGGAGGATAAATCTATGGTAAAATTCGATATAATTTCCGGCTTTTTAGGGTCTGGCAAGACAACCTTAATTAGGAAAATCCTTAATTCACTTGATAGTAGTGAAAAAATCGTGTTAATAGAAAACGAATTTGGTGATGTCAATGTCGACCGAGAAATCCTAGCAATTGAGGGTTTTGAGATTTATGAAATATCTAACGGCTGTGTCTGCTGTAAACTCAAGGGAGAATTCATTTTCACCTTAAAACAAATTCTTACTCAAAAGATTGATAGAATAATCTTTGAACCGTCTGGTATATTTATAATAGGCGAAATCTTCGATCTATTTAAGGATCCTCAGATTTCCTCAGAGTGTTATATTAACTCCGTAACGACCGTTGTTGATGCTCAGAATTTTTCAAACCACATCCAAAGTTACTCTGGCTTCTTTAAGAGTCAGATTTGCAGCGCATCTTCCTTAATTATTAGTAAAACTCAGCTTCTCTTGCCTGAAGAGATTGCCCAGATTGAATTAGAGTTGCGCATGTTAAATGAGAACGCGACGATATTAGCCAAGAATTGGACGGAGTTATCGAACGGAGAACTCTTGGATCTGGTAGACAAAAAAGCAGTATTAATGGTCAATAACATTGAACACTCACTGAGTCACGACTTTAAGTCGATGGGACTCCGCACCTCTAAAATTTTTAAATTGGAGCAATTGGAGAGCATCCTCGAAAAATGTAAAAATGGAGACTTCGGCAATATATTAAGAGGCAAAGGGTTTATTAAATCTGACAATTGCTTTCTCGAATTCCATTATGTCGATGGACATTATTCCATAATAGAATCAACGGGCGTTATGACAGGAATCGTTAGCTTTATAGGCATAAATTTACAGGTACAGCCGCTTACACTGACATTCCTTACCCCTTCCTAAAAAATAGTTTATTTCTACTTTTTTCTTAGAACGGAATTAGTACATCTGTGTCAAATCTTCAAAGTAAGACATCTTATGGAGGAAGGAATAACTTGTACGTTGTTAACTGCAAACATCAAGAGAAGCCGCATAAATGCTGCTTCTCTTTTCTTAATAATATGATTCTACTATCTTTATCATTCAGACTTCTCGATTTCTTACAGCTGTAGGGACATCCTCCGCCACCATCAAAATTGCATTTCAAATATATTGATTTGATGTATCATAGGGGACAACAATGTTAAATCACAGTGCTTTTTATGACAACCAAGGGGTTATTCAAACTCCCTTTGAGGATATTTCCTCCATTAATCTTTACAAATTTATCGAGAATTGCAAATTCCGTTTGAGCATTCTCATGAATATGACAATTGGGCAAGATGATGCTATTTTTAATTTGGCATCCTCGCTCAACAATCACACCTCGAAAAATAATTGAGTTTAGCACTTCTCCAGCTATGGTGCACCCACTAGCAATCAATGAATTGCTGACTTTGGCCTGAGAAGTGTATCGGGTGGGGGGATTATCAACAATTTTTGTACGAATTTGATCTTCGCCCAACCATAATTTGTCTCGTACTTCCGAGTCCAACAGATCCATACTTCTATGAAAATAATCCTGAACTGTGCTAATCAAGCCCATCAACGAATCCGTTGGACTTCCATAGATTTTGAGAACTTCCAAATTCACAGTTAAAATATCCATTAAGTCCATACACCCAACTGAACCATACTTGCCGATAATGTTTAACAAAAGATCGCGACGAATTATTAACATATTCACAAAATGAGGGTAGCTGGGCTCTTTCACCTCTCGGCCCTTCGGGTCCGTAATATTATAAACTTTCCGATTATTATCCATCTCAAGTAACCTCTCATATACCGGATCGACTGAGATATCACATTCTTTATAAATCAAAGTAACGTCTGCCTGCTTATCGTTATGAGATTCTAAAGCCTTCTGAAAATTGATATTAAATATTTGATCACCTCTACTAATAACAACATTTTCTTCAAAATCTTTCTGTAAATATTCAGTATTATACTGTAAATCCTTTATACAAAAGGTATGATCGTTTCCTGCCAATCCATGTACTACTCCAGGCAAAATAAATAGTCCTCCAGCCTTCCGGTCGAGAAACCAATCCTTTCCAGCTCCCAAGTGATCTAAAAGCGGCCTATTGTAGCGAGGTGTAACCAATCCGATCGTCCTTAACCCGGAATTGACCATGCTAGATAATGCGAAGTCGAGAATTCGATATCTTCCTCCAAAGGGGACAGCTGCGATAGGTCTTTCTTGTGCAAGCCCTTGTAGGCTGTCATAGCCACTATTAGCAAAAATAATTCCTGTAGCATTAGACAATATTTCTCCCTCCTTTCAAACCCTCTAGATCTTGTAGACATTTTTACCCGCTTCAATAACGGAGCCTGCAGAAATTAAATGATTATCCTCAATCACTGTAATCCCATCTTGATCAGGAGCATTTTCCACCTCAGCACCGATAATACAGTGACGCATAATTTCAGCTTGTTCCCCGACTATCGTCTTGTAAACCATTGCTCCTTCATGAACCTTGACATAAGGCAATAAAATAGAATCCTTGATCTGCACCCCTTTTCCAACATAGACTCCAGGTGCCAGGATCGAGTTGCTTACCTTACCATGAACAATACAACCATTACAAACAAGACTGTTCTCAATCATGGCATTAGAACCGACAAAATGAGGAGGTAAGATATCCTCATTCGAAAATATCCGAAACTTGGGATCGAAAATATTAAGGAAGTGTCCCGTTCCTAAGGACTCCATATTTGCTTGATAATAACTTTCAATCGTACCGACATCTCGCCAATAACCCTGGAATTTATACGCATAGACTCGTTTTGCTTCTTTTAATTGCTGAGGGATAATATTTTGGCCAAAATCATTTTGAGACAGAGAATCTTTTGAGTCTGCGATTAACGCCTGTTTAAGTGTTGACCAGTTAAAAATATAAACTCCCATGGAAGCAAGATTACTATCCGGTTGAGAAGGTTTTTCTGAAAACTTTGTGATTCGTGCATCGTCATCAACGCTGAGGATACCGAACCGAGACGCTTCTTCCCATGGAACTTGAATCGTTGCTATTGTAATGTCCGAATTTTTCTCCTTGTGGAACTTTAACATCAGAGTATAATCCATTTTATAGACATGATCCCCAGAAAGGATAATCACATATTCAGGATCGTAATAATCGATAAATTCGTAATTTTGATACACGGCATTCGCTGTGCCGTTGTACCAACTTCCTGCCGTTTCACTTTGAAAAGGGGGCAAAATATGAACACCACCATATGGATTATCTAAGTCCCAAGCTGAACCCAAACCGATATATGAATTAAGAAGAAAGGGTTTATATTGGATAAGAACACCAACCGTGTTAATGTGTGAATTTGAGCAGTTACTCAAGGTAAAATCAACAATTCGATACTTGCCACAGAATGAAACTGCTGGTTTGGCCCGAATCCGAGTTAGACCACCCAATCTGCTTCCTTGTCCACCGGCCAAAAGCATTGCTACACATTCTTGCTTTCTCATGCGTATCTCCCTTTCCTCTTAAAATCTGTTACCATGTTGTACCTGTACCCAATGGAGAGCATTTTCATGACAGATTTTTTCTTCACGGTCACGACAGCCACTATACTTGCTGTAAATATCTATTCACTAATATTAATATCATACGCGCTTTCTTTTGGATCACCCGTTACCATAGATATTCCACGCGTAAATTCCATTTCCTCCCATAAATTAAAATAATACGTTAAAGAAAACTTGGCTGGCGCCCGAAAACACTGTCTTCGCACGTATTAGTCATTCTGTCAGCTTTAGCGAAGGCGGTCCCTTCTCGCCCATCCATGGCTACAGGGACACTCGGCCATCACGACACCTCGCCATCCATGGCGGTGTCTAATCTCGAACATCCTTGTTCGAGTCATGGCGATGCTCTAACCTCGAACGTCCTGTTCGAGTCATGGCGATGCTCTAACCTCGAACGTCCTGTTCGAGTCATGGCCAGCGGCTGCCAGTTGCCCTTAATGCTTAGAAAGTATATAACGCAAGTTTATACTTTCTGATAGTATAAAAAAGCCAGATCGTTCAAAAAACGATCTGGCTTTTTTAATCTCGCTCATCTAAGCTGCGGTCCAGCGCTACGAATCTCGGGCGAAATGTCAGGAAATTTAATAAAATTCTGGTGAAAACGAGCAGCAAGTGCTTGGGCAGCGTTATCGTATGCGGCCGGATCCTCCCAAGTGCCCCGTGGTTGTAATATGGTCTCCGGCACCCCTGGGACTGTTTCTGGAATGAGAAACCCGAACACCGGATCCTGTCGATAGAGTACTTTTTCCAAGGTACCATTTAAGGCAGCCGAAATCATGGCACGGGTAAATGAAAGCTTCATCCGCTTTCCCACCCCATATGGGCCACCCGACCAACCAGTATTAACCAGATAAACTTGGACATGGTGGGCTTCAATCCGTTCCCCCAGCATATTGGCATACACGGCCGGATTCAAGGGCAAAAACGGTTCACCAAAACAAGAGGAAAAAGTGGCTTCCGGTTCTGTAATTCCTCTTTCGGTCCCAGCCAACTTGGAGGTATAACCAGAGAGGAAATAGTACATCGCCTGCTCTTTGGTTAGCTTGGCAATCGGAGGTAATATCCCAAATGCATCCGCAGTCAAAAAGATCACCACATGAGGATGGCCAGCTAGTCCAGGAATCATAGCATTTTCGATATGCTCGATTGGATAACCAGCGCGGGTATTTTCGGTCAGAGACTCATTGCTATAGTCCGCCGCCCGGGTATGAGTATCCAATACTACATTTTCAGTCACTGTGCCAAAGCGAATGGCATCCCAAATTTGGGGCTCATGTTGCTTCGATAAATTAATACATTTAGCATAGCAGCCACCCTCAAAGTTGAATATGCCGGTGCTCGACCAGCCATGCTCATCATCTCCGATCAAACGCCGCTCGAGATCTGCTGATAAGGTAGTCTTGCCTGTCCCTGAAAGACCAAAAAACAGGGCCACATCGTTATCAACACCGACATTTGCCGAACAATGCATGGGAAGAATTTCTCGCTCGGGCATTAAATAATTCAGCACGCTAAAGATGGACTTTTTTATCTCCCCTGCGTACTCTGTACCGCCGATCAATACGACTCTTTTTTCAAAGGACAGTACAATAAAAGCCTCGGAATTAGTGCCATCAGTTAGGGGGTCGGCTTTTAAGCCCGGCGTACAGATCACAGTAAACTCTGGCTGATGGTCTGCTAATTGATCGACAGTAGGGCAAATCAACAGTTGTTGGACAAAAATATTGTGCCAGGCAAACTCATTGATTACCCGTACTGGCAATCGATATCTTTCATCTGCCCCGGCGAAGCCATCGAATATAAAATACTGTGTTGTACCCAAATAAGCCATCACCTTTTGATAAAGGCCTTCGAAGCTATTTTCAGCAAGTGGTCTGTTGATTTTGCCCCAGGCAATCCGGTCATGAACAGAAGGCTCATCCACAATGAAACGATCCTGAGGAGATCGACCTGTGTATTTTCCGGTCGTACAGGAGAGAGAACCTGTTGCAGCTAGAACGCCCTCCCCACGAGCCAAGGCAATTTCGACTAACTGACTGACCGGCAGATTACATCCAACCGGAGGCCTTACCAGATTGGCATTAGCGGTTTGTGTCACTTCGTTCATTTCCTTATCCTCCTTGAATATAACAAATATATACCTATCTGGGCAAAGCCAGTAATCTAACATTCCACAAGTTGCCTTGAATTCCTTCCGATACTTACTGGAATCAATAAAAATAGCAGACTAAATCTGCTGTTTCGAAGATTATGCCAGTATCAATGAAGGTTAGATTACTTTTAGAGATCCTCTGCGCTCTCGCGTGATAGCGTCCAACGTAGTTTAATCGCCTGTAATGCAACACTGTAACTGGGCTGATCCCAACTTTCTAAAGCACGATCTAAGTCAAAGCTATTACTCGCCATGAACAGATGTTGTGCTAACAACACAAGTGATTTATAACTACTAATCAAACCGTGTTCCAAAATTTTATCAAAATCAATTGCCTCTGATTGGGTATGTTTTTTTGCTAATGACCAAATTTCTTTACTTGAAGTAAGAATATAATATGCGGAATAATAGCCCGACTCGTTCGATTTCTTTGTATTCACAAGAGCTAAGAAATGTTCTTTGTGTTGGGCACTGGCGTAGTAAATCTGATCAAAATTCATTTTGAATTCAAGTCTCCTTTAATTTTCAAATAGTTGTGGAACTACTTGCCCTATCAGAAATCAAGTCAATACATCTTAATATCGCCAGATAATGAGAAGGCACGAAGCAATTAGGTATAGTATATCCTAAATAGGTAGAGAGCGACAATTCAGGCTGTTCTAGAAAACGGGAATAGTTAATCCCTTTGAATGCGTGATCTAGGATTATGAACCTCCCAGGGCTTTATAGGTGCACTCTAGTGTGCCACCTAGTGTACCAACAAACGAACCAACTGGCTTACCAAGTCTTGACTTTCATTAGGCGGAAGAGTTTTAGAAGACCTTCGGTTGTGATTGAACAACCGGCGCACAATTAAAATAGCCCTCCCAACGTTAAAAATTAACAAGGGAGAGCATATTTGAGTCATAATTATAGGCCTCAAACTCAAGCATTAAATCTTTCTATTTATCGATTGAGGAGGTCTTTCTAACCATCCCTCTTTTATTGTTAATTTCAAACCCTCCCCGTAATAATGCTTCATATCATTCATGATTTTAGTAAATTTAGAAACTATATCTAACCTAAAACTGGATGTCATCGCCTGAGATATCAGGGTAAAACAGAACATTCCCAAACATATATTAACAAAAAACAACATCAATTTGTCGGAAAACGGAGGCACTTCTATATCAAATATCTTGTAATCACCTGATGCCGAAATTGGAATATTTTCTTTTTCGAGAACTTCCTGAAGTGAATCTAAAACTTTTTGAATCTCGTCTCTGCCTTTGCTAAAATGGAGTCCAAGCTCTCTTGATGTGGCTGCTTTACTAAATGCTACAAAAATCATTTTTGAAAACTGTGCTCTATGTATAATTCTTGATAAATTAGCAATTTCAGCTACATTAACAGGTCTTGAACCGCCTAAAAATCCGCTGAAATATTTCATTTCATCAACAAAATCTACTACATTATCTATAGCTACTTGGGGAGGTCTCAAATATACCCCTTTAGATAACATCAGGTCAATCATTTCATTCTGCATACTTAAAGTAAATTCCAAACTCATTTGAAAATAATTTCTAACATCTTTTCTGGTACAATCAGATAATGCACTAGAAAAGGTAGTAATAGAAAGTAGTATTATATCGTAACAGAAAAATAAGATAAATGTATCTGAGAACATTTTAAGTGCATTAACCCTTACGTCCTCATCAGTAAAACCTAATGGAATAGCTAGATTCTCGTTGATAAATATGTCCTTAATATCCTCAATACTTTTCCGAGATTGATTTAACATCCTTTCTAATACTTTTCTAATTTCACCATTCTCTATGGTCTCAATAAAATATTCGAAAAATCTTAATTCCATACTACTTTTCATATATGTAGCCCAAATATTGGAGATTTCAGTTGAGGTTAATCCTACCCCAGATTCTTTGTTTTTTTCAGAACTCATCTCATCACTCCTTATAATCATTATTTCTATAAAACTTAAATTTATTCAAATTTAAGTTAATCTCATATATATCGGGTAACAGGAGTGAGCGGTAGCTTAACTACTTTATCCTACGTCCTGTCTTCTTACAGGAATTTTGCATGCTATGTCGAAATATATCTTGTAACAGGAGATTGGAGACAAGCCCCCAAGAAGGAAACAAAAAAACCAAAGAAAAATATCATAATGGTGCTTTGGATAAAATACTTTGAGTAACAATCTTAATAACTGAGGAGGCCCTAATGGAACAAGAAAAATTTGCTCACAACAATGGTTTTGAATCCTACACCTTGATGGTAACAGCAAGTATCGTTATCTTTAGAAACGACGGCTGTGAGTGGCTAGTTACACCCACCAAACTCGGATATCTGGCCTGGATGGATAAGTCTTTAGATCGGCCTTTAGGCTATTTTGATACTGTACGAGAAGCTAGAGATGAGATTTGGGATTCTCATCCATCCTAAAGGTATTTTTGTGTCAGTTCAATAAGCTCGAGCTATTCCATTAATTCTTCTTTTTTGTCCACTTCTCAACCGTTGCATAGAATTCATCAGTATCAATTGGTTTAGACAGGTAATCATCCATTCCCGATTCCAGGCATTTTTCTCTGACTTCCTTTAATGCGTAAGCGGTCATGGCAATGATGGGGATGTGTATGTTTTTCGGGTTTTCTATCTTTCTTATGACTTCAGTGGCTTTGTATCCATCTAAAACAGGCATCTGAACATCCATAAGAATTACATCAAAACTATTCTCTCGATAAACCCTTATAGCTTCTTCTCCATTATCCGCCATAGTAATTTGCCAGCCTTTTCGTCGTGCAAGATATTCCATAACCACTCGACTTATTGCATCATCCTCTACAATCAACACCTTCAATGAGTTTGAGTTTGTGCGATCTTCTTTATTGATAACCTTCATTATACTAAGGTTATCAGTTTCCTCAGATTTTTCTAAGACGCAAGTGAAATAGAAGTTGCTGCCTTCCCCTTCTTCGCTTTCTGCCCATATCTCACCCTTCATATTTTCAACTAATCCTTTGCATATAGCAAGTCCCAGTCCGGTTCCCCCATATTTACGAGTTGTCGAACTGTCCATTTGACTAAAGCTTTTGAAAAGAAAATCGTTATTAACAGAAGATATGCCAATACCTGTGTCTTTTACCAAAAATTCTAGTTTTACTTTTGCGTCATTGACGCTTTGGTTGTTCTCGATTCTCCGAACGACAATATCAATCCTGCCGTCTTTCGTAAATTTAATAGCATTCCCAATTAGATTAGAAAGGACCTGTCTCAGCCTAAAAGAATCACCTTCCAGATAATCCGGAACGTTTTCCTCTGTGAAAGAGCCCATAATCAACCCCTTTCTGGTAGCGGAAAGATGGAATAAACTTATGACATCCTTGATCACGTTTGCAAGGCTAAAAGCTGTTTTCTCCATGTCCAACTTTCCCGCCTCAATTTTTGAATAATCAAGGATGTCATTAATAACAACTAACAGCGCATTTGAGGAAGTCATAGAAAGACGCATATACTCTTTTTGTTCCTTAGTAAGCCGCGTCATCTGCATAAGTTGTATCATCCCAACAACCCCATTCATCGGAGTTCTGATTTCATGAGACATATTAGCTAGGAACTGACTCTTTGCAAGGTTAGCTGCCTCTGCTTGATCTTTGGCAATATTTAATTCTTCTTCGGCTTGTTTACGCTCCGTTATATCCATCGCAGCACTCATTGCAATTTTTCGGCCATCATATGTTTTACCTATCGTGGCTCTGGTTATTAGCCAAGTCCTTAGCTCGCCACTTTTTGTCCTAATTTGGTATTCATTATTATTGTCCGAGCTAGCTTGGCTAAATGTATTATTAATATCTACTTGCACTTTTCGCTTATCTGTACCATGGATCCTTTCTATCCATTCGTAAATAGTTGGAATTTCTTGATGGGTGTACCCGGTTATTTCAGACCAGACACGGCTTATTTTAATAATTTCCCCATCTTCAGCACGAAGCATGATAGGAATCGGCGCCTTATCTAAGGCGTTCCTAAACTGACTTTCACTTTCTTTTAATATTTGTTCTGCTTTCTGCCGTTCTACAATTTCTTCTTCAAGCGATGAATTAATTTCTTGAAGTTGATAAGTACGTTCCTCTACCCTTCTTTCCAGTTCGGTATTTAATTTTATTATTTCTGCCTGAGCCTCTTGACGCTCGGCGATCTCCTCCTCAAGCCTTGCATTAAATTCTTCTAATTCAGCGTTGGCCGTTTCTAAATCAGAATTTATAGCTTGGAGCTGCAGTGTGCGCGTAATTACTTTACTTTCTAGCTCTAAATTTAGTTTTCTAATTGCTTCTACCGTTTGTTTCTTCTGGGTAATGTCCCTAACGATGACTGCAAAATGCCCTACTCGTGGGGAATAAGCATTGACTGCATACCATTTTTGAAGTTCCCGCGAATAGTTTTCATATTTCTCTGAGATGCCTGTCAAGGCAACTCTACCATAGGTTTCGATCCAATAACGTTCAGTGTTTGGCATCACTTCTAGAACACGTTTCCCGATAAGATTTTCCCTCTTCAATCCGGTTTGTTGTTCAAATTCATAGTTAATGTCCAAAAATACATAATCAACTGGTTTTCCATCGGAATCATACACCATCTTATGATAAGCAAAGCCATCTGCCATATTGTTAAATAACAGCCGAAAGCTTTCGTCAGATCTATAAAAAGCGTATTTTTTCTTTACCTTCACATTCAATCCTCCAGACCTAGCGACGAACACACTTTAATGTTCACATCTGAGCAATAATAATTTCTTAACTCTGACTAATCATTTCATTCTTAACCCGTGATGCTTGAAGGAACGATGCACCAACTGCATCGTTGGCAAATTCTTTCGACATTAAAAACATAGGGCAATCAGCCTATACCTTCCTTCCTTCTTTATACACGGAACTTACTGATCACGATTTGCAAATCTTGGGCCATCCCAGCCAAGCTTTGGCTGGCCGACGCAATCTGATCGCTAGAAGCTGTCTGTTCTTCCGTAGCTGCCGAAACAGATTGGCTCTGAACCATATTATCCTTACTGATTCCTTCAATCTGACTAATCGATGACAAAATTAGCTGACTGCTGCTAGCCATTTCTTCGACAGTTACCGATACTTCCTGAATCTGAGTGACTACCTGATTTATCGAACCCGCGATATGTAGAAATGTCTCTCCGGCAGAAGTTACACCTTCAATGCCGTCTTTAACATCCGCTGTTCCAGCCTGCATAGCCTTGACCGCATTGTTAATGTTAATCTGGTTATTATTAATTAATGAAGTAATTTGTTCTGCAGCTACCTTTGACTGTTCTGCCAGTTTGCGCACTTCCTCGGCCACAACGGCAAAACCTCGTCCTTGCTCTCCAGCCCGGGCTGCCTCAATTGCGGCATTAAGGGCGAGCAAATTGGTCTGAGCAGCAATACCCGAGATAACATTCGTAATTTCTCCGATTTTCTTTGATCCTTGTTCCAATTGCATAACGGCTTCTTGAACCTCTGCCGTTGAATGTCCAATTTTCTCCATCTGATCAACAGCCTTGCCAACCACTTTTTGTCCCTTGTTCGCAGCTAGCGACGTATTGTTGGCTTGTTCCGCCACTTCGTTACTACTTGCAGCCACCTCCTGTATGGCAGCAGACATTTGCTCAATTGCTGAAGAAGTTTCGTCAATGGCGTTTGATTGCTTTTCGGTCCCAGTTGCCACCTGTTGAATGGCTAAAGCGACCTGATTCGTTGCCTGAGCCTGTTGTTCGGCGCTTGCGGTTAGCTCTTCTGAAGCCGATGCCAACAGCTCTGCGGATGTTGCTACTTGGCTAATCAAGGCCCTTACATTAGAAGACATAATATTCAAGCCTTGAGCTAAAACCCCAATTTCATCTTTAGAGTCAAGTTTTAAGTCCTCAATCGTCAGGTTACCCTTGGCAATTTCTTTAATATTGGCAACGACTTTATTTATGGGCACCGTGATCATTCTCGAAATTACAATTCCGAAGAGGACAGCTACTATAATCACAATGATTGGTAATAGTAACAAAAGTATTTTAACAATAGCAATTGTGTTGTTTTCAACATCCACTTGGTTTTTGGATTCAGTGACGTTATAAGTCCCAAGTTCCCTTAATAAAGTTTGAAAGTCGTCCTGCTTAGAAAATACATTTTTCGAGTAATAGTCCTGAGCCTCAGCTTTTTTACCAGCTTGTGCATAGTCTATCGCTTTTTTAGTAATATCTTTAATAGATTGAAATTCTTCTTTAATTTTAATAATTCTCTCAGATTCATATGTCGTTGTAGCCATGGGTTCAAAATCTGAAATAAATTTATCTATAGAGTTTTCGCGTGTATCGATTTGAGCTAGTTGTGCTTTTTCTGTTGCATTGTCCATCGTGTAGGAAGTGAGAGTTAATGCAGCAGATTTTAGGGCATTACTGTCAGAACGTGCTTGATTTATAATTTGAATTGATATTAAGTTATCTGAATAGAATTGATCAATGAAGCGACCTGCTCGATTAAAATATACATAACCAACAAAGCCAGATACGGCCATAAGAATAGCCATAAAACCAATTAATAGCCCCATTTTACTTGCCATTTTCTTATTTCTCAACCAATTCAAATGTATTCCTCCTTAAAAATAATAATAATGATCTAAATTTAAATAATTGACTATCATATTTTAATTTTCTAGGTGAGTAACCACTTACTCTCATACATCTGTTCGACGCTATAAGTAAGAATCCTTCTACTCACCACTATTTATTTTTATCGCCTTTAGTGTTTAATGTCATATTATCAAACGATCTCTCAGAAGTTAATTAATTACCTTATAGTTCCATATATCCCAGCTTGTGCATATTATGTACTATCTCTTAACAAAGGAGGAAATGCAAATGGCATTCGGTGGAGTTGATGGAGTCGATGGAATTGCTTGTGGGCCAAGACGTGGCTTTGGAGCTGGGATCGCTGCAGTTGTCGTAATTATTCTTCTGCTTATCGCAATGGGAATCGTATTTTAAATTTAGAAAGGTGGAACTTCTTATGTATGGAATGGGTTATGGTGGAATGGGTGGAGCATGTTGTCCTCCCCCAATATGTTGTCCTCCCCCTGTCGCCCCAGTAGCACCTTACGGCGGCGTTGGTGCTGGGGTCGGTGTAGGAATTATCGCTGTTGCAATTTTGATCCTTATCGCTTTAGGCGTTATTTTCTAAAAATAGATTCTTCATTATATACGAAGGGTAGAAGGAGTTGATCTTTTGTTTGGTTTCGGATTTCTCCCCCTTGCTCTTGGTTTTGGGTTAGGAGCTTCAATAGCGAGGCCTCGTTATTACCCATCGTATCCCTATCCCTATCCACAGTATCCCTACGGAGGATGGTATTAGTATAAGATTCGCCAATCAAGACAAAATGGTCAAAGACAAACAAGCTCAGTGCTATAGCAGTTGTCTTCAAAAAACCCTTATAATTTCTTGCGAATAACCGAAATAAGGAGAGCTTAATGCTCTCCTTTTACATCTAGGGCAACGACAACAACTCCAATAAAAATAGAGTTAAATAGTTTTCGTATATCCCATCTTGTTCTATATTAATGCTTTTATAATCAGGTACCGCAAAAGGTTCGGTAAGAACAGGTTGATGGCGCCGGCAGTGTGGAGTAATCAGCTTGTTCGGGAGAGTGCGCGTAGGGGCTTGCAAGAACCTCAAGAAGCCGCTCCATGACACCGTAGTCTCCTTTCACTGCAGCTTCTAGAGCAGCTTCTACCTGATGGTTGCGAGGGATAAGCCCAGGATTGCAGTTTCGCATCAACTGATGTGAGGAAACTTTCGATTCTTGCTGCCGACCTAGTCTCGCCTGCCACAGCTTGTGCCATTGAGCAAATTCTGTGCTGCCAAACAGGACTGTATCCTCCAGCGTATCAAAAGTTAATGCCCGGAAGGTATTGGTATAGTCCGCACGATACTTCTGCATCATACTGAGCAGGCTTTCAATTAGGGATTCATCCTGCATCTCTTCATTATAAATTCCCAGTTTTGCTCTCATACCCGCGAGCCAATTACCGTGATACAACTCAGTAAAATCTGAAATCGCATCTTGGGCCAGTTTAATAGCCTCCTCCTGATTGACATGTAGCAACGGCAACAGAGTTTCCGCAAATCGCGCGAGATTCCACCCAGCAATATGTGGCTGGTTACCATAGGCATAGCGACCTTGAACGTCAATGGAACTGAATACCGTTGCCGGGTCATAGGCATCCATGAAAGCGCAAGGACCATAATCAATGGTTTCTCCGCTAAGGGCCACGTTGTCAGTATTCATCACTCCATGAATAAAGCCAACCAGTTGCCATTTGGCAACCAGCAAAGCCTGAAGTTTGATCACTTCCTGAAGTAGCAAAAGATAGCGATTCTGAGCAGTGTCAACGTTTGGAAAATGTCGTTGCAATGTATAATCAGCCAGGATCCGGAGATCCTCAACAGTGCCCCATTCTGAAACGTATTGAAAGGTTCCGACGCGCAGATGACTGGCAGCCACGCGGGTCAGAATGGCACCAGGCAGCTCGGTTTCGCGGATGACTGTCTCACCGGTTGTCACCACTGCTAGGCTGCGAGTCGTAGCAATACCAAGCGCATGCATAGCTTCGCTGATGATGTATTCGCGCAGCATCGGTCCAAGTGCCGCTCGACCGTCGCCCCCGCGGGAGTATGGCGTTTGACCTGAACCCTTGAGCTGAATATCTACCCGCTTACCTAGGGGAGTGATCTGCTCGCCAAGTAGCAGAGCCCGGCCGTCCCCTAACAAGGCAAAATGCCCGAATTGATGCCCCGCGTAAGCTTGAGCAAGAGGCAAGGCTCCTTCAGGGATCCGGTTGCCAGCAAGCACTGCAACGCCCTCTTTGCTTTGTAGCGCCTGGATGTTCAAGCCCAGGGATGTTGCCAACGGGTAATTGAGAATGATCAACTTCGGCGAAGGTACAGCGCTTGGGTTGAGGCTGGTAAACAATGATTTTGGCAGACGAGCATAACTGTTGTCTAAGTTCCATCCTGTTTCTATGATTACTTTTCCCTTTGTCATCATATCTCCTTTTCTTCTTATGTCTTATTGTATCCTAATTTTCTCTTTTATAAAAAAATATATCATAGGCATTCTATGATATTTTAAGTATCCTTCTTGTTCATTATTCATCCTCATAAAATTTCACTAGCGGGTCCTTGCAATTGTAACTTATTGGAATGCTTGTACTCCCTTAGCTCCCGTTCTTATCCTGTAGGCATTTTTTATGTCTGACACAAAGATTTTTCCGTCACCACTTTCCCCTATTCGTCCTTCTTTCATAATAACTTGGATGACCTCTTCAGCTAAGTTATCCATAACTAGGATTTCGATCTTTACCTTAGAAATAAATTGTGCTGTATACACTACATCACGATAAATCCGAGTATGCCGCTTCTGTTTTCCGCATCCAACCACCTGAGTCATTGTTAAACCGATGAACCCGCGACTGCCTAATGCATCGTTCACCCTATCTAGCCTTGCTGGTCGAATGATTGCCTCGATCTTCTTCACATTTACCCCCCCTTTAACGATGTAACTTTACCAAAAAATAAAATAGCGCCTTGAGTTACTCTTTCGAGTATTCTCAAAGCGCCATTGCTTTATCTTTGTTTTTTTCCTAACCATTGGGTTATCGGTAGTGCACCTTTTATACTTAGAATTGTATCACGGTAACGAATTGTCCTTCAACACTTCTCTCTTATGAATTCTGTATACTTGAAAGATCACTTCTTAACATTATCTAATCCATGTGACTTTCGTTCTTTGTATATTGTATAGAATTTATGATACACTTTGTAAAGCTAACAAGATGGACAAGATACTTTACTCGGTGGACTTAGTTTTGAATATTAACTAAAAGGGATGTGTATTAATTATGACAACTATCAGTCTTCAAAAAGGCCAAAAAATTGATTTAACCAAAGGAAACCCTGGTTTATCTAAAATCATTGTCGGATTGGGTTGGGATACCAACAAGTATTCGGGAGGATTTGACTTTGACCTAGACGCTTCAGCCTTCTTACTTGATAAAAACGGCAAAGCCCGTGGACTTGAAGATTTCATTTTTTATAACAATCTTGTAGCGGGGGAAGGTTCTGTGAAACACACAGGGGATAATTTGACAGGAGAAGGCGACGGAGACGATGAACAAATAAAAATCAACCTCTCAATCGTACCAGCCAACGTTGATAAAATAGCAATTACCGTTACAATTCACGACGCGATTGCCCGAGCACAGAATTTTGGGCAAGTCTCGAACGCCTATGTTCACGTGGTCAATGAAGAGAATAGCCAAGAGGTCATGCGTTATGATTTAGGCGAAGATTTCTCCGTAGAAACAGCTCTGGTAGTTTGTGAGCTGTATCGAAATCAAGGAGAATGGAAATTCAACGCTATTGGTAATGGTTTCTCTGGCGGGTTGAAAGCGCTTTGTGCAAACTTCGGTTTGGACGCCGAATAATACAACATTTTACGATAATTTTGCCATTGTTAATGCAAAACAAGACACCGTTTGGTAATATCAATCGGTGTCTTGTTTCACTTCCATCCCATTTTTGATCAGAAAATATCTTAGTCAATGCTTTCTCTGTATTTCACGCTGTATTCTTTGTCTAATGTTATCTTTAGGTATAGTTGGCAATGATTTAATCAAATCGTCAGTGGTCATAAGCTTAATGCCAATGCTTTCCATATCAATTAAATTAGCAATGTGAATTTCAGTTGTTTTAGCACCAGTTCCATCTGTTAGGACAATCACTTCATAATCTAAGGAATTTGCATCCCAAACCGTACCTCGGATGCAGTTAGGAGTTTGAACCCCGGTCACAATAATTTGCTCGACACCTAAACGCTTAAGTAAACAATCTAACTCGGTTTGGAAAAAGGCACTCCAACGTTGTTTAATGATTAAATATTCTCCTTCAATTGGTTTTAGCTCATCAAGAATTTCAGCGCCTTTTGTTCCCTGAATACAAGCTCCACCCGCTTTCATGAAAGCATCATATCTTGTCAGTTCCACGTCGATTCCATCTGCACGATAATAACGGAATACATGAATAACTGGTATCCTATGGCTACGACAGGCAGCCAATGTTCGTTTAATATATGGAACGACATTCATGGCTCCCGTTACTTCAAAGGGAGCCCCTGGTTGACAAAAGTCCTTTTGCATATCAATTATTATAAATGCAGTTTTCATTGTGACCATACCTTTCTAAGTTACGATATCTTCCATCGTCCATTTACTCTTATGCTCTGAGCTCTGTAATCCAAAACCGCTACCCCTCGGTATGTTCCCGCTTATCCACAACTTCAATTTAATTGTCCACAGACTTATCCACAGTTTTACTACTCTGAACACCTACTAGTAATATGTCCTTCTTGTCTATTATATGAAAGTATATACTTTTTTTGCATGGAAGTGGCTAAGGATATAATCCTTAGCCACTTTTTAGGCGAATAATCTTCTTACTCGAGGGATGAGTTTTATTATTTGAGACAATCTTTATTTTTGTATTTTTAATTTTATAATTACAGGAAAGAGCAAGGTAACATAACCCATAACCTAAAACAGAGAAGCAGATAGCTGTTACTAAAAAATCCAGTCTTTCGATATAGACTCCACCCTCCAAAAACATATCTCATAGATTAATACGTAATTGGGGCTTATTTTCAGTGGGTCTGATAGGTTTCGTAGACGCCACCCCTATTACCTTTCCCCTAAATAATAATAAAACAGGTCCAGTGAAGGTGGTATCTTCTTCAGTTGCCTGAGCATAGTTACAGTCTGTCCCCGGTGGAACGTTGAATGATTGGTCACGTGAAGCATTTGTTTCCACAATTCCAAGTGGCTCACTGAAATCAGCAACTTTTTATTTGCCCAATCATTATAACTATATAAGTCAATTATTTGACTCTTATTCATTATGGAATGCCTCCTTAATCACAACTGAACCATTTCTCATGAGCGATTTGAAAACGATATCTAGTCTGGCCTTGACCTTTCAGAAGACCCAAGTTTTAAGAAAGATGCTGTGAATATTCTTTGTCAGAAATAAGAATATGCCTCACCAGCCAATCAATTAAGAATTTTAGAATCTCTTGTGTAACAACTCCTTGCCCAGCTTTTATATTGTTATTGAATTTAATAACCTTTTCTCTTAAATCATTGTGTTCCTTTATATGGGCCGTTTTGTCCATGTAAGAATATCTCTCAAAAAGTTCTTCTTCAAATTTAAAATGATAGTCGGTATACTCTACAAGTTCATTCAATATATGTTCAAGCTTAGCTTTGCCATCCTCATCCTTCATTGCATCGTACAATGTGTTTAAAAGAAGTACCAATTTTTGGTGCTGTTTATCAATTTCATCTATACCAACAGAATATTTAATGTCCCACGTACAAATTGGCATTTTACACCTCCAAATAATATTACTATATTAATGGCTGATTCCACTCTACATCCGGCGCCTACATATTCCTACCACACCAAATATTCAACATCTTCCCTTCATTTCCTTCCAAGATAGCGTACATAATCCAAGCAATAACAAAAAAATCAGACCGTACAAAACGGTCTGGCTAACTACCTGGCTTTGCGGAGTCGAGTCATACTAAAGCTGTGGAATCTTTCATCATAAACCTGAATTTTATAGCCCTCGCCAACCTTCAGGTCGAAGCTGTTCGATGGCATGATTCTCGATGACATTGTCGAGAGATTTCAACAGTTCGTCTCGATCATCGGGTAGAGTTGCACGGAGGGGCAAATAATTAGAGGCGTGATTACTTCGAAAAACACAGTGAGTAACACGAAGCTGTTCAAGCAGGGTTCGAATTTCAGTTAAAGCTTCGAAAGGAGTGAGAAGTTGAAAGGTCCCGCGTTCAATCGCCTTAGTCAAAGGCGCAAGCGGTTCCACCATTAAGGTCAAGGCTCCTAAATAGTGGGGGTCAATGGAACTGATGACTCGTGCGGTAGCAAGGGCATGTTCATGCGAAAGGACTTTTCCTCCAAGGCCAATAATGATAGTACAGGAGAGAATTAAACCGCTGGCTTTAACTTTTTGCCCAGCGGCGATCATTTGCTCCGCTGTGACGCCTTTACAAACGGAGGCTAAAATCTCTTCATTGCCACTTTCAACCCCCAAATAAACCATAGTTAGGCCATGAGCTTTTAAATCTGCTAATTCTTTTGAGCTCTTGGCGAGAATATCTTTAGGGCCACCATAAATCCCTACACGTTTAAGTCGAGGCAATTTTGCGTAAAGTTGATCAAGAATTTCAATGAGCAATAAAGTATCAACCGCTATAGCATCTCCGTCAGCAAGAAAAATCCGTTCAGCGTCAGAGTCCTGTGCCACGGTTGTGGCGATAATATCTTCAATTTCTGCGCGAGATTTAATCCGAAAGGATTTATCCTTATACATGGTGCAGAAAGTACAAGCATTGTGCTGGCATCCCACAGTGATCTGCAAGATGATGCTTTTAGCCTCACTTGGCGGTCGGTAAATTTTCCCTTCGTACAACATTGTACCAACTCCTAAGTCGTTTTTTCGTATTTATTGACCCCATTTTTCATGGAAAACAATCTCTGCCGTACCTTTTCGTGGCCGTGGACGCCGTTCCTCTGCGGCATAGCCTAAAGGCGTCATAGCCACAACACGCACATTGGCCGGAACATTTAGGGCTTTCCGGGCTTTCTCCTCGCCGAACAAACCCTGCCAGCACGTCCCCAGCCCTTGTTCCGTCGCAGCCAACAGCAAATGTTCCATCGCTAGTCCTGCATCAAGCATCATATAGTCCTTGCCTTCCCATACCTCTGATTCGCTCGGCACGGCGCAGAGCACAATGACAATTGGGGCTCCGATCAAGGCCTTACGCCCAGGATTGTCCTCCCCCATGCTTTCCGCCAAGGCCTGCCTCCCAACCGACTCTTCGACTACAATAAAACGCCAACACTGCATGTTTTTCCAGGACGGTGCTAACCGCGCGGATTCTAGGATATATTCCAATTTTTCCCGTTCGACTGACTTATCCAAATAACTACGCAAACTCCGGCGGGCCTGAACTACTTCAAGAAAGTTCATCTTAATCTCTCCTCTAAATTCTTTGTGTTTACTGTTTACGTATTATCCTCACTATCTTAATCTTTATTCTCTTAAACAGCTTATTTTCCTGCTTTAGTTAACCTATTTTCTCGAACTTCGCGTTTACCAAAGCGGCCGAGATCACCATACAAAAAGAAGGGGCTCTAAGAGACTCCCTTCTTGCCGCCTTCAACCAATACTATTGGGCCTTGCGTCGCCAAATCTTTAGCGTTTTGGCCTCAGCAATCAGTTCTTCCCTAAAATCGGGATGAGCAATTGAAATTAAGGCTTCAGCACGTTGCCAAGATGACAATCCTTTAAGATTGACTTTTCCGTACTCAGTGACCACAAACATAACGGTCGTCCGAGTATCCGTAATTACTGAACCTAGCGTCATAACCCCTTTGATGCGGGAATGAACTTTCCCTGCTTTATCCGTAAAGGTAGAGGGTAAGCAGATAAAGCTTTTGCCGCCTTTCGAATTGTAGGATCCTTCCACAAAGTCAAGCTGACCACCGGCACCACTAATAATATTCGGTCCAGCGGTTTCTGAACAAACCTGACCAGCCAAGTCAATTTCCAAAGCACTGTTAATGGAAATTAGTTGGTCGTTTTGCGAAGCAATAAAGGGATGATTGGTATAATCCACAGGATAGGCTGCTAAAGAAGGGTTATTACGGATGAAATCATAGAGTTTCTGGGTCCCAGCCGCAAAGGCATAAACCATTCTGCCCCGGTCTAATTTCTTGTTCAATCCGGTAACTTTTCCCGCTTCCGCCATATCCACAAAGCCGTCAACCAACATTTCCGTATGAATCCCGAGGTCCTTGAGGTCTGATTGCGCAATCATTTTCCCTAAAGCATTCGGCATCCCGCCAATTCCCAATTGGATACATGCTCCGTCGTGAATCTCCGGCAATACAAATCCAGCAATTTGTTTATCGATTTCAGAGGCAGGGGCCGAAGGTAATACCGGGAGTCCTCTGTGGCCGCCTTCAACGACATAATCCACTTTGGAGATATGAACGGTATTGTCATACCCACCATGGGCACTCGGCATATCCTCATTAACTTCTACAATAACAGCTCGAGCCTTTTCAATCGCTGCTGCATAGTGCGATACTGAGACTCCAAAGCTGAAATACCCATGTTCATCCATAGGAGCCACTTGAATGGCTACAATATCCGTCTGTAAATTCTCACGTAAGTACCGAGGTACCTCAGAATATTTGATGGGAATGTAATAAGCTAAACCCTTTTGGGCCAACTTCCGTTCGCCCCCACCCATGTGCCAGCTATTCCAAGTAAAATGTGCTCCCTCTGGATCACAATCCACAAAAGGCAACGGCGTCAACATAACTCCTCCGCGCAAATTCACATCAGTAAGTTCGTGTTTACGCCGAGCCAAAGCTTCACCTAACAAAATTGGGCTACTTGCGGCCCAAGCATACTCTATCCAATCTCCGCTACGAATCACTTTTACGGCTTCGTCTGCTGAGACACACTTCTTACGATACTCGTCCATGATCATTGATATATCCCCTTTGCTCTTTTTTCCTTCTCCTCTAGTCTAAAAACCATGTTCGTATCTTCTTAATATTGGGCAGGGGAAGTATTAGTAAAGCCACGCTTAGAATGGGGGAACCAGTGGTCTCGATTATTTTAACGTTCTACAATGATGGCGATACCTTGTCCGCCGCCAATACATAGTGTTGCCAAGCCACGATGAGCCTTACTGCGCTTCATTTCATGAAGCAACGTCACGAGAATTCGTGTTCCTGAAGCACCAACAGGATGACCCAAAGCAATTGCCCCGCCATTGATATTTGTCTTTTCCATATCAAGTTGAAGTTCTTTAGCCACTTCTAAGGTTTGCGAAGCAAATGCTTCATTAGCTTCTACCAAGTCGATATCCGTAATTTTTAACCCAGCTTTTGCTAACGCTTTACGACTTGCAGGGATGGGGCCTGTTCCCATAATCCTTGGGTCTACACCAGCCGAAGCCCATGACGTAATTTTCGCTAAAGGTGTCAAGCCTAATTGCTCAGCTTTTTCTTTGGACATGACAACGACAGCTGCAGCTCCGTCATTAATCCCCGAAGCATTGGCAGCAGTGACGGTTCCATCCTTTTTAAAAGCGGGCCGTAACTTGGCCATAGATTCATACGTCGCACCAAAACGCGGAAATTCATCCTGTGAGACAATAATCGGGTCGCCTTTACGTTGGGGGATGGACACCGGTACAATTTCTTCCGTAAATTTCCCGGCTTTTATAGCAACTTCGGCACGATTTTGACTGGACACGGCATAACGATCTTGTTCCTCTCGGGAAATACCAAACTGTTCTGCAATGTTTTCAGCTGTGATACCCATGTGCATGTTGTCAAAGGCATCGGTTAAGCCATCGTTAACCATGGCATCGATAATGGTACCATTGCCCATTCGATATCCTGTACGCGCTTTAGGCAGCACATAAGGAGCCAGGGACATATTCTCCATCCCACCGGCAACCACAATGTCAGCATCCCCAGCAATAATGGCTTGGGCTGCGCAAACTATCGATTTAATCCCAGATCCGCAGACCTTATTCAGCGTCCAAGAAGGAACTTCTTGAGGAATTCCAGCTTTGATTGCCGCTTGACGAGCAGGATTTTGCCCTAAGCCAGCTTGTATTACGTTACCCAATATAACCTCATCAACCTGATCCGGGGTAATTCCCGCTCTCAGGATCGCTTCTTTAATGGCAATTGCGCCCAAATCAGCTGCCGGTATTTGTCCTAAAGCAGCACAAAATGAACCGACTGGCGTACGCACTGCACTTACAATAACAACTTCTCTCATGGATAAACACATCTCCTTCAAGTTATTTAGTCTGTTGCACCAAAAACTATTAGAGGCCGTCCCTCTAAAGTCTTAGTTAAATGACAAGTCTTATTTAGTGAAGCGCCTTTGAGAGGCGCTTCTCTAAATTATTCTCTATTCAATCGAAAATGTTCGAGTTCTTTTTTCCTTCAAGGCAACGGTATTAAGCTTTAAGAATATGACTGGCAATAACAACGCGTTGCATTTCACTGGTTCCTTCATAAATCTCTGTAATTTTGGCGTCCCTCATCATGCGCTCAACTGGATATTCACGAGTGTAACCATATCCGCCGTGAATTTGAACAGACTGTGTGGTTACCCACATAGCGGTCTCGGAAGCAAAAAGTTTGGCCATGGCAGCGGCCTTAGAAACAGGTTGGTGTGCAGAAGCCAAATAAGCAGCTTGATAGACAAGCAGACGAGCGGCTTCGATTTGAGTCGCCATGTCAGCCAACTTAAATTGAGTAATCTGGAATTCAGACAGTGGTTTGCCGAACTGCTCTCTTAATTTAGAATATTTTAAAGCTTGCTCATAAGCACCTTGGGCAATTCCCAAGGCTTGGGAAGCAATACCGATTCTTCCATAATCAAGTGTGATCATGGCAATTTTAAAACCTTCTCCTTCTTTGCCGAGGAGGTTCTCAGCCGGAACACGAACATCTTCGAAGACTAATTCATAGGTGGCAGAAGAACGAATGCCCATCTTTTTCTCTTTTTTACCGAAGCTGAATCCAGGCATGCCTTTTTCAACGATAAAGGCAGCAATCCCTCTATTACCTTTGCTCTTATCCATTTGTGCAGTGACAACATACGTGTCAGCATAGTATCCATTGGTAATAAAGATTTTTGTACCATTGAGGATGTAATCGTTGCCATCACGAACCGCCCTCGTACGTGTCCCTGAAGAGTCTGAACCAGCCATGGGCTCGGTCAAACCAAAAGCTCCGAGTTTTTCCCCAGTAGCCAACGGCGTAAGATATTTTTTCTTTTGTTCTTCCGTTCCAAATTTAGCAATGGGATTGGCACATAAACTCGCATGTGCCGAAATGGTCACGCCTACGGATGCATCAACTCGAGACAACTCCTCTACCGTAATGGCATAAGAGATGTAGTCTGCTCCAACACCGCCAAATTCTTCAGGGAATGTAACCCCAGCCAGGCCAAGTTCTCCCGCTTTTTTCCATATTTCCATCGAAAATTCTTCATTCTCATCGCGTTCTTCAGCCCCGGGACCACATTCCTTCTCAGCAAAATCACGAACCATTTTACGCATCATTTTATGTTCATCAGTTAATTCAAAAATCATTTAAATCTTCCTCTCTTTTTTGGATATTATCGCCCTTCAAAAGTAGGTTTACATTTTTCTGTAAAGGCAGTACATCCCGCTTTTTGATCCTGGGTACTACAAGTGAGGCCAAAAATCCCGGCTTCAAAGGCTTGCGCGCTGTCTAAATCCATATTACAACCATTTTGGATAGCGCTTTTGGTTAACTGAACTGCTAACGGAGCCCGTTCTGCAATTCTTTCAGCCAGCTTTTGCGCTTCTTCCATGAGAGTGTCTAAAGGATAGACATGATTTACTAAACCAATCCGGTAAGCTTCGTGAGCATCAATTACGTCTCCGGTAAAAAGCATCTCGCTGGCTATACCTGTGCCGACTAGGCGGGGTAAACGCTGAGTGCCCCCAAATCCGGCAGTTAGTCCAAGGGTTACTTCCGGTTGACCAAACTTTGCAGTATCACTAGCTAGACGAATATCGCAAGCCATGGCCAACTCGCAACCACCGCCTAAAGCAAATCCTTTGATTGCCGCGATCACGGGCTGTGGCAAATGTTCAATTTTCCGTAAGGTTTTATGGCCTAATTGGGCAAAACGTCGGCCTTCCAAAGCATCAAAATTTTTCATTTGAGAAATATCTGCGCCCGCAACAAAAGCCTTATTTCCGCTACCTGTGAGAATCACTACTTTGACACTGGAATCCATCCCCAGCTCATCGAGCACGGTGGACAGTTCCAATAATGTGTCACCATTCAAGGCGTTAAAGGCTTTGGGGCGATTGATCGTTAGAACGGCGACAGCACCGTTCTTTTCCAATAATAAATTGGTATACTCCACGCCGTCTCCTCCTCAATTTAACAAATCTCTATCCCTAGAATGTCTTAGGAATTTAGGCGTCGTATTTATAAAAACCACGACCAGATTTACGTCCGAGCCAACCCGCTTTAACATATTTGCGGAGTAACGGGCACGGGCGATAGGCTTCGCCTAAGTTTTCATGGAGGGTTTCCATAATCGATAGGACAGTATCCAGACCAATTAAGTCGGCTAAAGCCAGCGGACCCATAGGATGATTGCAGCCCAACTTCATAACATTATCAATCGATTCAACAGAGGCAATCCCTCTATAGAGCGTGCGTACAGCTTCATTGAGCATGGGAATTAAGATTCGATTAGCGACAAAGCCGGGAGCATCATTGACTTCTACTGGTGTTTTACCGATGTCAATGCTGAGTGCTTCAATCGTTTTAAAAACTTCATCACTAGTAGCCAAACCACGGATAACCTCAACGAGCTTCATCGCCGGAACGGGGTTCATGAAATGCATCCCGATCACGCGATCCGGGCGTTTAGTGAAAGCAGCAACCTCAGTGATTGGTAAGGAAGAAGTATTCGTGGCGAGAATAGTATTTTCGGGACAGATTACATCAAGTTGAGAAAATATTTGACCTTTAATCGCCATATTTTCAACTGCTGCTTCAATGACCAAATCAGCCGATACGGCATCTTGTAGGGAGGTAGATCTAGTGATCCGTCCTAAGATAAGTTCTTTTTCCTCCGCCTTAAGTCTTCCTTTTTCGACACTACGGCTGAGGTTCTTATCAATGATGTCGAAACCCCGATCTACAAATTCATCTTTAATGTCATTTAAAATGACAGAGTAGCCCGCTTGAGCGGCAACCTGAGCGATACCCCCACCCATTTGTCCCGCTCCAATAACCATGATTGTCTTCACTCTAACTCCTCCTTATGTTTGTCGAATTACATCCCTTATCAAGGAATTTTGTAATCTTATTGAATTGTTTTGCAATTCTTATGCCAATAAAAATTCAATCAATTCCAACTCTTCTGTTTTCCCTGATACCAAGGGATACAGACCACGTTATGCTAAAAACCTCAACACTACCTAGATTAAACGAGTGTATACGATTATATACATTTTTGATTATTTTAGATCGCTAAACCTTTTTGTAATCATCAAGCAAGGATTTATGTACACAAAAAATACATGTATCCGATTGTGTACATGTATTGATCTCCCAAATTCAGGGATTATTTTGTTCAATATTAAGTTTTGTCTCCTAATTTGACACAGTAAATCAACGCATCAACAAATAGATACATGTACCCATTAGTTGACACTACGCCAAAGCCAGGGCTATAATGGATTACGAGTTCTTGTGCCCAGGAGTGTAAACAATCGTGTACATCTTGATAATTATATTTTGGGGCAATTCGCAATGGCAAAAGGACCGTAACCTTTAGTACCAACGAAGATAAATAATTTGAATCCTGTATATTGTATCTTGGCATAGGACTTGCATTTATTACTAAGATTAGGTTTAGATTAGGGTCATTGGAAAGAGAACATAATTAATTAAACGGGCGTTAAGAACGGTTTTCAATGTCGTTAACTAAATTTTAAGGCCTGAATGAAACGAGTAAAATATATCATAAATATATTATTTGGAGGTCTTAGTGTGCATAAAACGATTAATGCTCTATATTTTAGCCCGACAAATACAACTAAAAAAATAGTATCTGGAATAGCAAAAAAGATTTCAGATACTATTAATGATAAAATAACCGTAAATACTATCGCCGTAAATACTATCGATTTTACCTTACCGGGAGTTAGAATAAAGGCAATGTCTTTTTCCGTACAGGATGTTGTCATCATAGGAGTTCCAGTCTATGCTGGAAGAGTTCCCAATGTACTGCTAAAATATTTAAATTCTATTACAGGTAACGGCGCCTTAGCAATCCCTGTAGTAGTTTATGGAAACAGAAACTATGACGATGCATTAATAGAATTAAAAGATATTCTTGAATTTAACGGCTTTAAAGTTATTGCAGCGGGAGCATTTATCGGAGAGCACTCCTTTTCAATGACTCTTGCCAAAAATAGACCGGATGAAAAAGATATGGTCATCGTTAGTGATTTCGCTAAGCAAATCTATACAAAAATAACCACTCAAGAAGAAATTCAAACTGTAGTTGTAAAGGGAAATCAGCCTTATCGAAAACATTATATGCCTATAAACAAAGATGGTCGTCCTGTGGATCTTAGAAAGGTTGTTCCAAAAACAAATAGCAATTGTATTGATTGTAAACTTTGTGTCAATGCCTGTCCCATGGGTTCCATCGATGCTGAAGATGTCTCTAAAATAAATGGAATTTGTATTAAATGTGGTGCGTGTATAAAAAAATGTCCTGTACAAGCAAAATATTATGATGATGAGAATTATTTAAGACATAAACAAGAATTAGAAATCGAATATACTGCTCGAAAAGAACCAGAATTATTTCTATGAAAATTGTTAAGGAACAGCTACGATAATACTAATATTTCCGGAGGTTTACCAATGTTACTAGAGGGACAACCCAATTCGATCACTCTTAACGAAATTCTAGAGAATACGAACAACGCCATCATTGCCATTGACCCCCAAGGTCTTATTCTTTACGCTAATCGCGCTGTTTTTAATACTTTAAAAATCCCCGTCCAAGATCTGGTAGGACAGTCTGCGATCGCCTATTTTCCAGAGACTGGATTAATGAGAGTTTTTGAAAACGGCGTTGCTGAGTTAGGTCAGCAGATGATACTTAATGATACTGTTTTATTGACTAATCGGACCCCAATCTATCTTCATGGTGAGTTGGTTGGCGCTGTGGCTGTCTTCCAAGACATAACGATTCTTCAAAATTTCGTTGACAATTTAGTTATGGAGCACGAGAAAACCAAGCAGCTCCAACTGACCCTCGAAGTTGTCCTTAACATTGCTTATGATGGGCTGATTGTGGTTAACAAAGAAGGGGTTGTAACCATGACGAATCAGGCCTTTGCTAGCTTTTTCGGGAAATCCCCCAAGGATCTGATTGGAAGACCAATCACTGAAATCTACAAAAACCACAAATTCACTGACGTTCTGGAAACAGGTTTACCTGTGTACGGCTATATTCATGACTTAAACGGACATGAAATCATCGCCAGCAGAATTCCGATTATTCTGGATGGTAAAATAGTGGGGGCTTTAGGAAAAATTGTATTCAAAAACGTTGGCGAACTTTACGCCTTGACAAAAAAAGTTAATTCATTGCGTTCGGAACTAGACTACTATAAGAAGACTCTCTTACAAGAAAATCGCTCGGCAAGAGAACTCTTAAAGGGGAAAAATCCCCATATGATTTCATTGGTTCAGACTGCCTTGCGCGTAGCCAAATCAGAGTCCACCGTGCTCTTGAGGGGAGAAAATGGAACGGGTAAAGAATTATTTGCCCAACTACTTCATAAAGAAAGCAACCGTTGGCAAGGTCCCTTTATCAAGGTGAATTGTGCCGCTGTACCAGGGAACTTACTGGAATCCGAATTGTTTGGTTATGACGAAGGAGCATTTACCGGAGCTCGTAAAGGCGGGAAACTTGGAAAATTTGAACTCGCGGACGGAGGAACCCTGTTCCTCGACGAAGTAGGAGATATGGAAATGGCCATGCAAGCCAAGTTATTGCGTGTCATTCAGGAGCGGGAAATTGAACGGTTAGGAAGCAATAAAACTCGTTATATAGACGTGCGTTTGGTTGCAGCGACTAATCGTGATCTGGAAGCTATGATTCGCAATCAACAATTCCGCGAGGACCTTTATTATCGTTTAAATGTCGTGACCTTGACGATTCCTCCTTTACGGGAAAGAAAGGACGATATAGAAGCGTTGATTGAAACGTTTTTAAAGAAGTTTAATCTTCAGTTTTCACAATCTGTGACAGGTATAACGAAAGAGGCCTTAGACGTTCTGATGAAACATCGCTGGCCCGGTAATATTCGCGAACTCGAAAATATTATCGAGCGGGCCTTCAACCTGCTAGATGGAACAGAAATTCAGCTTAAACATTTACCAAACTATTTGCAAATCTTAGTGGCCGCCCATGAAAAACACACTTTTGTCGAAGGGTCACTGGAAAATATTCTCAATGGGGTAGAAAAAGAAGCTCTTATTTATGCAATGAATGCTACCAATGGGAATAAAGTCCAGGCAGCTAAAGCCTTAGGTTTATCTCGAGCGGGCTTGTACAAAAAATTATTCAAACATCAGTTACGCTAGAACTTAATTGAATTACTCTCAGCTCGTAGGGGTCGTAAGCAAATTCGCCGTTTAGAGTTTCAAACCGCACTATTATAAATACTCCACTTTCATCAATCTCAACACGGACAACAGTTCCTTCGCAGTGATTATACGTCTCGACACGGTCTCCGACGTGGAACTGGTACTGGTAGCGAAGGGATAGGCTAGTTCTGAATGCAGGATTTTGCGCTAACATAAGTATATCCTCCTTTTTTCAATCGCAATATAGTTCCAAATAAAGTCTAACATTCCCTTAAAATCTTGTCTATACCCAACCTCTATCGTCATAATCTATTTTACATATTGTTAATCATGTTGACAAATACAGTTTAATGATATAATACCAGCAGACATATAATGTTAATTGATAAACGATAATAGTGTATTTAGTCCAAATAATCTTTTTTCCTGTAAAACTAGACAAAGAACTCTAAGACTCTTGCGACAAAGAGTCTTTTATTATTTATATGTGAAGAGGGGATCGCCGTTGAAGAAACTTCTCAAACTAATCGTTAATAGATTGTTTAAAATTAAATTAAAAAACCTAGATAAGTTGGATTTTTCCGAGCCGACAATCTTAATGCCTAATCACACGTCGTTACTTGATGCGATCATTTTGGCTCTAAATCTGCCAGATAATGTATGTTTTGTGGTAAATACTGAAATTGCCAAGAAATATGCCTTCTTAGTGAACACGACTAAACATATCACTGTAGGCCCGTTGAATCCATTTTCAATAAGACAGATAATTAAAGAAGTCAAAAGCGGAAAAATATTACTTATTTTTCCAGAAGGTAGAATCACAACAACCGGTGGATTAATGAAAATATATGGTGGAGCGGCTCATGTGGCTCTAAAGTCAAACGCTAGAATTTATCCAATTACCCTCAGAGGATTAGAAAGGTCGAAGCTTTCTTACTTGCAAAACAAAGTTACGACGAAGATTTTTCCAAAGGTATTGATCAGGGTAGGCGATCCATTTTATATGCCTATAGAAACTGAAAAGTCCCTTAAAGCGCAGAAAATCATGGCTTCAGATACCATTTTAAGGATTATGCAGGCTGAACAGGTTAAAAGTAGTTCTGAAAACAACATTAATCTTTTTAACAAGCTCTTAGATATAGCAAGCGTGGCTGATGAAAACCGCATAATAATTGAGGATATTAACCAGAAGGTGTCATATAAAAAGCTACTTTTATCTAGTTATGCCTTAGGAGCGAAATTCAAAGACAAGTCTGGGGTTGGAGTTCTCCTGCCTAACTCTGTCGCACAGGTGTCCACATTATTTGCTCTTTTTAAAAACGGGATAACCGCTGCTATTCTCAACTTCTCAATCGGACAGCAGAATCTATTAGACTGCTGTGAAACTGCTGAAATAAAAGAGATACTCACTTCGAGAGAATTTATAAATAAAGCAGAACTTAATGATCATATTACGGCCTTAGCGCCAAAAATTAAAATCACATACTTGGAAGATGTTAAAGCAAGTATTACAATGGGCGATAAGTTGAATAGTTTCTGCAGTTATCTGTTAAAAAAACGTTCCGAGTTTAAAGATGGAAATCTAATAATGTTTACCTCGGGAACTGAAAGTAAACCAAAGGGTGTTGTTCTCTCCCATAGAAATATCTATAGCAATATTCAACAAGCAAAAAGTGTTATTGATATAACGGATAAAGATAAGTTTCTAAATGTGCTCCCTATGTTCCATAGTTTTGGACTTACAGCGGGAACATTATTGCCTGTGTTATGCAACGTTCAAGTGTTCTTATATCCAACTCCCTTGCATTATAGGATAATTCCCGAGATTGCTTACGAAAAGAACTGCACAATTCTTTTTGGGACATCAACTTTTTTAAAAGGTTATGGTAAAAATGCCCATCCCTATGACTTCTATTCGCTTCGATACGTCTTTGCTGGTGCAGAGAAGCTGAAAGAAGAAGTCCGTGAACTGTGGATCGATAAATTTGGGATTCGCATCTATGAAGGGTATGGCACTACAGAAGCATCTCCAATTCTTTCTTTAAACACTCCGCTTCTCAACAAAAAAGGGAGTGTTGGTTGTTTTTTGCCAGGAATAGAGTACAAGCTCGAACCTGTCGAAGGAATTGAAAGCGGTGGCAACCTTCTCGTTAAAGGAGCTAACCTCATGGAAGGCTATCTTATTCACGGAGAAGGTTTTAAGCCACTTAAAGACTGGTATAGGACTGGTGACATTGTCGAAATTGACGAGCAAGGGTTCATCACCATCAAATCGCGGCTTAAGCGTTTTGCCAAAATTGCAGGCGAGATGGTTTCCTTAGATCTTAGCGAAGAAGTAGCCTCTGAATGTTTTGGAACATCGAACCTTGCGACACTGGTTACGGCCGACCCATCTAAAGGCGAAAAAATTGTTCTCTTTATGACAGACGAAGGCCATTCATTAAAAACACTCAGGGCCTTCATTAGTTCAAGGAATTTATCGCCACTATTAATGCCGTCTGAGCTCACTCTTGTAGATAAGCTTCCACTTTTAGGTAGCGGAAAAACAGACTATGTGTCCTTACAAAAACGATACGGATCCTAAAATAAACAATATTAAAAGATCATCCATTTTTATTCCTCACATTCCATTCCTGAGATCGTCGGTTTTCAAGATTCAGTGTTCCACTGCTTCCGTTTTCAAGGTTGATTTAACAATTCCGTTATTTTTCACCTGCTTCTTGGTCAAAATCAACGGTATGAGTCTTTTGGAATGAAACTTTGTTCAATGCCTTTTTGCCGTTCTTACAAAAAAAAGCCCCCAGCGCCGTTACCGATGGGGGGGCAAATGAAAGGACGTGACCTTGTACCATCTACATTGTACTAAAATCCACATATTAATTGCAAGTATTTAAAGGTAAGTTTTGTTGAAATATAGGAAATATCTTAAGCCACCCTGTTACCGGTTGTTTCTTAATCATAGCAGCCATTTCTTTTTGCTGATCCTTTAAGGTCCATTACAAGCAATTACAGAGAAAGAATATGCTTCATACCGAAAGGTATGTTAACATGTAGATATTATCGGGTGTGAAGCTATTTTTATCAGGTAAGGGAGTATCATAGATGAATGACTTATTAAGTCACCTTTTGAAAGTGATCACAACTTTAGTTGCCACAATAGTATTAATTGTTTCCTCTTTGCTTCACGGTAATCTTTCGAACTCCAACTCTATTCAGGGAACTCAAGCTCCCCAAACCACAACTCAGAGCGATCCGCAAGGTAGCAGTTCATCGTCCGGTTCCAATCTTCAAAAGCCAAACCATAGCTCAGTTAGAAATAGGCAGGTGGAACATATCGCTAAAAAATTACGTAGTCTTCCATCCACTCAAATCTCTACGAGCCAAAAGGTTGCAACAAATGTTTACATCAAGGCTGGTGATAATGCTGTGTCAGTCACAAGTCTTACTCAAGCTAGTCAAATGATAAAAGACATATCTTTACCAACATTAAATACAGTTGTCGGATTAACTCCAGCAAAAACTATTCAAGTTGTCTTATTCTCATCATCAAAGACCTATGCCCAGGCTTTAAGCCAGGCAAATATAGATCCTAGTTCCATACAATCAATCGTCACCAATTCAGGAGGTCTAACTGTCGACACAACAATCTGGATTCCATTATATAATCTAGCAGATAATAGTGATCTCGCTAATGTTCTCAGCCACGAACTTTTCCATGCTTGTGCATCTAGTCAAAATTATGGCGGCCAACTGCCAACTTGGCTTAACGAAGGGACAGCTTGGCGTATTGGGCTAACGGCTATGCAAAAAGTAAATCCACAAAAAGCATCTCTAGAAATGACATATCTTGAAGCTGACGTGCGAAATGCTGCTCAAAAGGGTATTTTACTCCCCTTGACTGCTTCAGAAAACGATATTCTTAACGCACAATATAATATCGAATACGAAGACTTTATGGCTGTTGAGCAACTAGTAAAACAACATGGGACATCTACTTACAGGACTTTTATTCAAAACCTAAAGACTGAAAATGCAGGTACAGATTTTCAGGCTACTTTCCACACCACAATAGACAATTTTCAGAACAGCTTCATAAAAACTTTATAACCCCTAACCCGTCAGTCTTTATACTCCATCGATTTCTCAGTTTCAAGGATTCTCCTTCTCAATCACATTTCTTTGACAGTCCTCTTGGTGGTTCCCTACTCAATCCAGTCACTGATCATAGTTTTCCCCTTGCACGATAACTGGTTCAAGGTTATCCTTATAAAGTAATTAGTGACACCATGTAATGCAGAAAACGCAAAGCTTGGAGGATTAAATATGGCTAAAGAAAATCAGAAAAAATATCGTGACGCTTTGGAACATGCCAAACGGGAATTTGCCAAACGCAGTTTGTCCAAAATGCTGGAACTTTCCGGTGCAGAACCCTATGGCGACTCAGGGTTGATCATCCGCTACGGGGGAAAGTTATATCAAGTCCAGCACCCTGGGGGCGAAATCACCCCTACTGAATCAAAAGAACATGGGGATTGGGTTGAAATAACCGACCGGATTCTTATTCTCCACTACCTAACTGAAGTTTGTGGGGTGCAGCCAACTGGTAGATGGATCTCTTTTAGGGAAATACCGTGGGGAAACAACCACTACGCAGCCTTTAAGCTGGAAGCAATGGATCCTTTGGCTAAACGCTTTGGTTCCTCCCCAGTTGAGTTTGAGCTTGCCTGCCTCAATCTTGGCGGCAAAAAACTTGCCATGGGAGACCTAGCCTTTGCCATACCGGCTTTCCCCAGACTGCAACTTGCCTTTATACTGTGGCTTGCTGACGAAGAATGGCCTGCCCGGGTCAACATTCTTTTTGACGCCACTGCCAGTATGCACCTCAGTACGGAGAGTTTAAACGTTCTGGGCAACAACATAGCGGAGAAAATTATCTTCTGGTTAGACAAGAACGAGCAGAATGACGTTAATTAGCACTGATAATAGCCTTCTTATATCTAACTTCCAGCCCCCATCGCTTGGTACCGATGGGGGTATGTTTTCTTTGATTAAGAATCCTCGTCTGTATGTACGTTTTCCTTGCTTTTAATTACACGCCCTGCGTGGATATAAATAAAACAGGATCAGGCAGGTCGCCTTATCAACAGGCGGCCTTACTGTTTGATATTTGTTGAACTCATATTACGATAAACTATTATTATTTTAGCTTGCTCATGAATGTGGGTTATATTACAATTTATTATTGTAATACGACAAAATAATCCGACAAAGTTTTGTTAACATTTAATGTACAATTAATAAATTATAACTATTCCAATAGGAGGTAGCCACTTTGTACTATGGCCTTGTATCTAATGTTATTAGTGTTTTATTTCTCTGCGGCGTTGTCATATGGCTCGAATTGTCTCTCAACAAAAAATACTCTCATTACATTTTAGGTGTTATATTCGGTCTTATAACTATCTTTGTAATGTACGGTAGAATCACGGTTGCCGAAGGTCGTTTCTATGATTTCCGACTTATCACGATGACTATGGCAGGTTTCATTGGTGGTCCAATTACTGCTGCGCTAGCAGCTATCATAAGTTCTCTGTATCGGTACTATGCGGGCGGAAGTGGTTCGATGGGAGGCATCACCAGCATTATCTTTTTTGCTTGTTTTGGAATTATCTTAGGTAGACATTTAAAGAGCAAGCAAAATGGAAAGAAACCATTGCTTTGGTTTCTTATCGGCATCCTCATGGCCTGTATTTCACTATTTATAGCAATATTTATCCCCCCTATGAGGGGCAATTCCACAATGGTTTTTAGAATTGTCGCCGTTCCTTTCTTAATCATCACTCCGCTGGCAACAACCATAATATTTAACTTCTACTTCTGGACCTACGAATTTTTTGGCAAAACTTCGATCCTGAATACCTTAATTAACTACAGTCCAATAAGCTTAATGATTTTTGATGCCCAGGGACCCATTTTGTTTAGCAAAACTCTAAAAACGCAACATCAATCATACCCGTATATTGAAAATCCGAATCTATTACTGAACTCCGATAGAACATGGCTGAATACGACTAATCAACTGCGCAAAGAAATTGCTACAGTAGATGGTAGGCACTTTGTCACTGACTTGTCTAGTTTTCAGATGCCTAGTGGCGAATACGCATGTGCAGCGATTGTCAACGATATTACTGATCAGAAAAGAGATATTACTGAAAGAGAATTAGCGCATGAGGAATTGATAAAATCTCAAAAAGAGATGTTATCAATTCTCGAAAGCATGACAGATTGTTTTTTCACGGTTGATAGGAACTTGCATTACACATACGTGAATAACGGAGCAGAAATAGTCTTCGGAAAATCTCGTGATCAGCTATTGGGCAAAAAAATGACTGAAGTATTTAAGATCAATGATACCGCCCTACAACACTATCATGATGTAATGAACGAAAAGAGGCCGGTTACTTTTGAAGTCATTTCCGAAGCGTTAGGTAATAAATGGATTGATGCAACTGCTTACCCTACAGAAGCTGGAGTGAGTTGCTATTTCCGAGACATTACGAGTCGTAAACTAGCAGAAGAAACCTTGCTTCAATCTGAAGAGAAATTCTCCAAAGCTTTTCATGGTGGACCGATTATGATGGCTTTGGCCACTGTGAAAGAAGGAAAATTCATAGATGCCAATGAGGCATTTTGTTCTGGTACAGGTTATACCCATGAGGATATTATTGGTCGCACTGCAAAAGAATTGAATTTTTTTGTGGATACGGACAAGAGGCAAAGATGTGGGAAGAAGCTAATGGAACAGAGCAGGTTAGAGAATGAAGAACTTGACTTCCGCACCAAATTAGGCGAAATCCGTCAGGGTCTTAGTTGGAGTCAATTATTCTATTTAGATGAACAGCCTTGCCACATAACAGGACTTGTTGACATTACCGATCAAAAGCATGTTCAAAAAGAGATGGCTAAGCTGGATCGACTAAACCTGATTGGCCAAATGGCAGCTAGTATTGCGCATGAAGTAAGGAATCCCATGACCACTGTGCGTGGTTACCTCCAACTGTTAGGATCAAAACCTGAATATGAAGCTAAGAAGTCTACTTTCGAACTGATGATTTCGGAACTGGATCGGGCAAACGCGATTATTACAGAGTTTCTTTCCTTATCTCAAACAAAAGAAACTAGAATAAAACCTCAAAACCTTAACGATATAATAAATGACTTATATCCTCTTTTAGAAGCCGACACGTTTACCCAAGATAAACAAATTAGTTTTATCCCAGGGAATATTCCCAATATAAACCTAGATGAACAAGAAATCTCCCAATTGGTACTAAATTTAACTCGCAATGGACTTGAAGCAATGCTAGAAAGAGGTTCTCTAACTATTAAAACTTATTTACAGGGCGACTTGGTAGTGCTAGCAATTGCGGATGAGGGATGCGGTATTCTACCAGAATATATAAGTAAGCTAGGAACGCCCTTCTTTACGACCAAAGATACTGGGACGGGGTTGGGTTTAGCATCATGCTACAAAATTGCAGAATCTCATAACGCCAAGGTGCACATTGAATCTAATCCATGTGGAACAACATTCTTTATAATTTTTCCTGTTCTGACTTGACACTTACCGCACTACTGCTCTTTCACCGACCCATCGCGATACGCTTCCAAAAGGCTCTTCAACGTAACGATATCCGCTTTGAGCCCCATCCCTATGTCCGTGTCACCCACCAGCATGCGGGCTCGGTTTTTCTCTATGAATACACTGGTTGGTAATATGTCCAAATCTTCACAAATGGCGCGCTCCTTGGATTCGAAGGGCTCATGTGACACCAAGTGCATCCCCTGGGAATTGAAGATGAGAGTGTAACCGGCAATACCCGTCACTTTCTGATAGGCTTTGGCAAACCCGCCGTCGATGGTAATGAGCTTACCGTTGGCTCTGATCGGCGCCTCGCCCGCAGTGACCTTTACAGGCACATGACCATTGATGATGTGACTGGTGGCTGCATTCAGGCCGAATTCACCCAGAATACGCACACAGACCGATTCGTCGTCGCGCAACGCATAATAGGAGTTTTTTACTTCTTTGTGTGTCTCTTTTTCGGCGATAAAATACCGCTCGAAGGTGGCCATTTTGCTCTTGCCGAACAAGGGCGAATTCGCGCCGCACCATAAATACCACACCATATCCAGGGCCTGCGCCTTCTCCTGAGAATCCTGGGCGTAATAGGCCTTTCTGACCATTTCATCGAAGGCATCCAGCAGCGCCTTGCCTCTAAGCGGTCGACCACACAACTCAAACTCCTGAAAATCGCCCTCCTCCGTCAGTGGTATACACGCGTGGTAGAGCAGATTGCCATTGTAGACCTTGTACATGCTCCCTTTGTCGATTAAAAACCGTGCATGCTTCTGCAGATCCGAGGAATGCTGAAAAGACACCTTGAGCTTGTTCACCACATTCTGTTCATCCTTCGTCAGCTCATAGGGCCGCTCTGGATCTACCGTAGGGAAATCCGCGTCCATCAGCCGGTACACCTGGCCATTGAGGGTGACAGTACCCGCCTGATAGTCAATCCGATGCAGGAACTGTCGATCAGCAAGCTGTAGTTCTGGACGCCGCATAATCAATTGCCCTTCTAATTTCATTTGGATCACCGCAATGGCTTTTTGCATCCGCGACAACAGATCCAGGTCCTTTTCCCGCAAATAAGTCTCTTTGACTTTCACTTGAAATGTCGGTGCGTATTCCCCCTGATAATGATCGAGCGCGAGACGCATTAGTGGCGTGAGGTTCAAGCCGTAGTCTTCCTCAATAGTCTCCAGATTCGCATAGCGAAGCGACACTCGCAGCGCGCCTGCCATACACACCTCCGAACCGCATGCAGCGCCAATCCAAAGCACATCGTGATTGCCCCATTGGATGTCCACCGAATGATGCCTTCTGAGTGTATCCATCACTTGATGCGCTCCATAACCGCGGTCGTAAATATCTCCAACAATGTGTAGATGATCCACCACCAACTTGCGGATCAGCTCCGCAAGCACAACGATAAAATCATCTGTGCGGTCAATCGCGAGTATGCTGTCGACAATCCCTTGATAATAGCCTTGTTTCATGACACTATG
>JARLHU010000083.1 GCA_031292095.1 Desulfosporosinus sp. | reverse complement strand
GCTCTTAATCATGGATGAGCCGACCTCTGGCCTTGATCCGATGGCACGCAGTGAGCTCTTAGAAATCCTGGCTACCCTGATCCAGGATGAGCGTAAGTCCGTCTTTTTTTCCACTCACATCACCTCGGATCTAGATAAGATCGCCGACTTTGTGACCTTTATTAATCACGGCGAAATCGTCTTGAGCTCCCCTAAGGACGATATCCTGGAGAAATACGGGATAGTCAAAGGGGCTAATGATATGCTCGACGAAGAAACCAAAAGTCTTTTCATTGGTATAAAAACTAATAAATTTGGGTTTGAAGGGCTTGTACGAGATAAAGAGAAGGCCCACCGCCACTTTAAAGAGCGGGCTATCGTAGAAAAGCCGACCTTGGAGGACATCATGCTTTATACAATGAGGGGGGAGAAGCATGGTTAATTTGGTGCGGAAAGATCTCCTGATTTTGAAACGTTATCTGTGGTTAGCTCCATTATATGGGCTCTTTGCGCTCTATGCCTTCAGAACCATGCTAGGTGGAGCCCTCAGTGTTGGCACAGTTGTTGTAACCTACATGCTCATGCTTCAAGCCATAACCCAGGATGACAAAAATAACTCCGAAATAATGTTAAATAGTCTTCCCCTGCGTCGGAAGGACATTGTCTTAGCTAAGTATCTTTCCGTTTTCCTCTATGCTGCCCTCGTGATCCTGTTTTTCCTTCTCGCCCGGGGTGTGGTGACCGTCATAGGGATAGGGATGATCCCTATCCTCATAAGCCCGATTTCTTTAGAAGAAATTGCCAGTGCTTTGGTCGCTATGGTTATTTTGATTTCTATCTATTTGCCGATTTACTTCAAGTTTGGCTATCTCCGATCCAGAATGGTCGGATCAATCCTATTTATCGCCTCTATCTTCTTATTACCTATGGTATCCATTATGCATGTATATGATAGAGGGACGCGCAACTCCATTTTGCGAAATATAATAGCCCTTCTGGGAAGACTCGGTAACTGGCTGCAGACCCAAGCGGATTGGCAAATCGCCAGTTATATGTTAGCCTTAGCTTTGACTTTAACGACAGCTTCGGTTTTCCTTTCTTTGAGATTCTATGCCAGAAGGGAATTCTAGAGTTATGTAGCCAAGGCATTCCCAAGTAGCAACTGGTTGAACTACGTTTCAATGGTTATGGTAAGCATTTTGTTTATTTTAGTCTTTCCTTCGGTCTCCTATGTCTGTTCATTCCCCTGGCCGAAAAAAACGAAGATTGTGGCGATGAGGAAAGCTATATTCCTTATGGCCCTGCCTGGGCAGATTATCCTCGTGTTGTGGTGCTTGTTAAGAATGGAGGGTTCTAGTACTATGAATATGGATATGAAAAAGGTTAAAGCCGCATTAACAATATTAATATTTGGTTATTTTGTTTATAGAATCGCAAGAGGCTATTAAAGATCTCTTCAACATGAGCGGGGGGCGGGAAGTTGTCATTTGTTCTGCATTTAACGGCTTTTTTATCGGTTATGTACTGGCTTACTTTTTGGGTCGAAGAGTTAGAAATTTGATACCGAAGGGAAAAAAATTCGAAGTTGGTTTAGCCTGTAGCATAGGAATTCTGATTATTGTTATGGCAAAAAACTTTTGGTTGCCATCAGACAAAAATAATTTTTATTTCGCAATAGGTTTTGGATTGGCGTCCGGAATAACAAGTAGTATTACAAGCTATGGCCTAAAAATAAAATAGAGATTCGGGATAGGTTGACCGCCCCCAACTTTAATTCTTTCACCAGGATAGATTCAGCTAACTTTCAGCTTTCATTCAGAGTCAATTCAGCTTGACCTTGGATAATAAGGAGAGCTTGGTTCAGAGTTATAAGGGGGACTTAATATGCAAAAACTAAAAGGAATCAAACTATTGCTGGTCGATGATGAGCCAAATATTTTACAATTTCTTGAGATGGGTCTTCAGGAGGAAGGCTTTGAGGTGTTAACGGCTCAAGACGGGATGACGGCAGTAACGCTCGCCAAGCAATTCCAGCCCCATATTGTAATTCTAGATGTCATGATGCCTGGCATGGATGGTTTTGAAGTATGCCGAATGCTTAAAAAGACAGAGAATGTTGCTATTATTATGCTGACGGCTAAGGATGAAGTCGGTGACCGTGTGAAAGGACTTACGCTAGGGGCAGACGATTATATGGTGAAACCGTTCAGCTTTGAGTAATTGTTAGCACGTATTCAAGCTAGACTTCGCAATCAATTCCCTAATCTGGTGGGGGAGGTTGTGATCGGAGCATTTAGGATTGACGATAGGCGCAAAGAGATTCTATACAATCAACAGGCACTGGAACTCTCGACCACCGAATATGAACTTCTGAAATTTATGGTGCTCAATCAAGGCCTGGTCATGAGTAAAGCTACCATTTTGGATAAGGTATGGGGCTATGATTTCGGCGGAGATGAAAATATTGTGGAGGTGTATATCCGCTCGCTCCGAGACAAATTAAATGACAAAGAACACCGCCTGATCCGCACCTTGCGTGGGGCGGGGTATCGAGTTGACTTGTTATGAAATCGCGAATTCGCTTCCGTCGATTTTTTGTCCCAAATTCTCTGCGTTTCCAGCTATTATCTCGTTCGTTATTGCTTATGGCCGTGTTGCTGATAGTCATTGGTTTGTTCCAATACGTCTTCATGCAAGGGTTCATATATCAAAATCAAGCTAAAAGTATTCAAGGACAGATTCAATCAGTTCCTCCTGACGCCTGGCAGCAGATGGCAAGCAACAGTTCGGCTAATATTCCAGACAAGAATTCAGCTAACGGATCAAATAAAAATGTAGAGAATGGGTTTAATCATGGCCCTTTTTTCTTTATACCGGACTCCACAATTGCGTTTATCGATGGTGAGGGAAACTTTACAGTGCTTTCTAATTCCCCTACGAATGTTGGAACGCCGCCTAAGCTTGCTGAGCAAGATTATCAGGATGCCATGAACTCTAACCATAGAACGACCTACAAAGTGGTGAACCAAATCGGAGGGGCGGAGCAATTGATCGTTCTTCAGCCGATTCAGACGAGAGGTCCTTCGGGCGGAGTGATTCAAGTAAGTATAAGTACAAAGCCTTTGCAGAGCATGTTAATTCAACAACTTATCACTTTTCTGTCTCTCTCATTGCTCGCTTTAATTGGTGGCATGTTGGCCTTTATACCTGTGCTGAGAAAAACATTGGTCCCTCTGTCAAAGATTGTCGAGACAGTGGAACAAATCGACGCCGGCAATCTCGCTGAACGGTTACCTGCTGAACAAGGTCAAATGGAAATCGATCGTTTGGCAGTCTCTTTTAATGGCATGCTAGAGAGACTGGAGTCGTCTTTTGAAGCGGAAAAAGAAGCCAAAGAGCAGATGCGTCGCTTTGTTGCCGATGCCTCCCATGAGCTGCGTACTCCTTTGACGTCTATTCACGGGTTTTTAGAGGTGTTACTCCGAGGTGCTATGAATCAACCAGATAAGTTGCACAAATCCTTAAAGAGCATGTATGCGGAATCAGAGCGCATGAAGAAGCTGGTTCAAGACCTACTTCTACTTGCCAAGCTCGATCGCTCCCCGATTAATCAGCTAACCGAAGGCGAACTAGACGGCATCATTAAGGAAATGGCACCGCAGTTGAGATTATTGGCGGGAAATCGCAAAGTTAGCTTGCGACTTACTTCGAATTTGAGATGTCAATTTGATGAGGATAAAATGAAACAGGTGCTTTTGAATCTTTTCCATAATGCGGTACAGTATACGGATCCCGAAAAGGGGGATATCCAACTTTCTTTGGATAAGGTCGCCGATGGTGTTGAACTGACCGTGAGAGATAATGGCTCTGGCATACCGGAGGAACATTTGCCTTATCTGTTCGACCGTTTTTATCGCAGTGATCCTTCCAGGGCCAGAAAATATGGCGGGGCCGGTCTGGGATTGGCCATTACAAAATCGATTGTGGAGCTCCATGGGGGGACGATACGGGTGAAAAGTGTCGAAGGGGAAGGAACTGTATTTTATGTATGGCTACCAGATTTAAGCATTCACTAAGAGCGCCAACGCTCTACTCACTCGCCCAAAGCACTGGTACCACCTTCGACGCATCAAGCAGGTGGACCAGTGCTTTGCTACTTGTCATAGTGCACGATTATCGGACCCATCGGATAAAAATAAAGGCACAACACTATTGAAGTATGGTGCCTTTATTTTTGTCCTCAACTCACTTTTGCGCCATGTTTCGCCGTCAATCTAGAATATAATTGTCTGCAACTGCAAGAACAAACCTGAATGGAGGAGTAATTATGCCGTTTGTAAATCTAAAATTACTTAAAGGACAAGTATCTTCAGAACAAAAGAAAAAACTTATAGAAGGGATAACTGATCTAATTGTTAATATTATGGGAAGGGACAGGAATTTCACTGTAATAACTGTAGATGAGCTTGGTAGAGACAACTGGGCAATTGGTGGGAAAACGTTAGAACATACCTCTCTTGAATGTAGAGTTGTTTCAGTTGTAAATATTAAAGTCTCTAAAGGAACGACCAATGCTGATGAGATGGCAAGGATGATGAAAGCAACAAAGGATTTATTGGTAGGTATCTTAGGTAATAGTGATGAAACTAATTACTTTATTATTGACGAATTGAATTCTGATGGATGGGGATATGATGGTCTATCAATGACAGATCGTGGTAAGATGGAGCAATAAGCAATAATTTAAAGATTTGCGAATCAACAATAGCACCAGCAGTATTCACAAACAGAGACAATTGCTACCGGGATATCAATCATCAAATGCATTCGACCTTTATTGGCGGCACTTTTTAGTGCCGCTTTTGCATTATTAAAAGATTTAACTGCCTATTGATGTTCATGCTTTCTATGTATATACTATTAGCTATATATATACTTTTAGCTAGATGGCTTGAAAGGATGTGACTACGGTTGAAACCACAATGCAAAAGACTGCGGGGGTACAATCGGCAGTTCCTTTCGTGCAGAAGGACGCGCAAATCGAAGAATTGTCAGGATTCACGATGGGCATTGTGCCCGGAGAAGATGAAAAAATCCGTATCCTATCGGGTAATGCAAGGGCGCATGCCAGCAAAGGACCAGCGGAAAATCGCTGTTCCAAAGGAATTGTTGAGGGGGAAACCGATACAATTGGGGGATATCTGCAAAAATGATACTCAGGCTACTTTAGTGGGCTTGTATTTTTTGTGAATTGCTCGGAGTGCTAGTTTTTAGGAAAAAACAAGTTTGGGGAGGGGAAATTGATTGAATACTGATTCTAAACAGGTCTTTCTTAATTGGTCCGAAGCATTTGAAGCAGGCCCCAAAATAGTTGGCGGAAAAGGATGGAACTTAGGACGGTTAACAAGATACGGTTTTAAGATCCCCATAGGAGGAGCCCTTTCTACATATGCTTATGAGGAGTTCATCTTAGAAAACGGCCTTAATGAGACTATTATAGCTATTTCGCAAACAGTCACTCTTGATAATGTACAAGAAGAATCCAGCCTAGAGAAATTCGATCAAATCAGAGATAAGATAAGATGCGGAGAGATTCCATTCAACATTAGAGATGAACTTATGAGAACTTTGCAAGAGCTGAATATTTTCGATAGTTCTTTAGCTGTTCGTTCTTCAGCCTCTATGGAGGACTCCTGTACAATATCGTTTGCTGGCATTCATGATTCTTTGCTTAACATTTCCGGGTTAAATAATTTGATTTCAGCCATCAAGGAATGCTACGCTTCCCTGTGGACACCTAGGGCAGTTGCTTATCGTCGAAAAATGAACGTTCAAGATGAAGATATGTTGTTAGGTGTCATTATTCAAGAAATGATCCACGCCGAAGCAGCGGGAATTGGATTCTCTTGTGATCCTCGTACAGGAGAAGACGATGTGATTGTTATCAACGCTAATTTTGGTTTAGGGGAAAGTGTGGTTGGAGGTCTGATTCAACCCGACGAATACTATCTGGATAACAATCCTAGATTAGCAAAACCCACAATAAGTTCAATTAAAGTTGGTCGCAAAGAAGGAATCACTCTTCCTAAAGAAGAAGGTGGCACGAATTTTTCCCCAACTCTGGAGTTGGCCGCTAAGCAAGTATTGTCTGATCAGAAAATAGAACAATTAGGATTAATTATCCTAAGGATTTATGATGCTCTCGGTCAAGGTATAGACCATCAAGATGTTGAATGGGTATATAACGGTAGGGAATTTGTTTTAGTGCAAGCTCGACCAGTGACTGCGATACCCAAAATAACCTATCCCGAATTAAGAGGTCAGCCCGAGATTTGGTCTAATGGGAATTTTAGAGACGCTGGACCCATGGTTTATTCAACGCTCGGTGCGAGGATGTGCAAAGATATTGTAGATGTCGTTTTTAGTGCCTACTTAACAGCCGTTGGTTATCCCCTATTACCCGGTCTAAAAAACGTAAGAATATTCAACGGTCGTGCGTATGCGAATTTATCCTTATTGCAATGGAGGCATTATGATTGTTTTGGTCTTACCCCAAGCTCAACAAACGAAACAATGGGAGGGCATCAACCAGAAATTAGAATTAATGAAAAAGGTCCCTATCGTGGATTACGAGGACTTAAACGATTATCTCGATTCTATAAATTTGTGTTGGCATTAGGCAAAAGCAAAAAGAATGCCGATAAAACGTTTGCGGCAGTTGACAAATATACGCGCGAATTGCGGAAAAAGGATTTCAAAAACCTGCCGAATCAAGATTTTCTCAAGATGTTTACTGAAATTATGATAGCTCGCAAGGACTACATGCCTACCTTTGCTTTTATGTCTGGAGCAGCAACTTATCCAAACCAAAAGCTTGTGGACAAACTAAAAAAACACTTCAATTCTAAAGGAAATTCCTTAGCGACCGCGGTCTTAGCTGGCGGTGCGCATATTACCAGCGCCCAACAAGGTTATCGTATATTAGAATTGGCTCAAATGGTACGTGAGGATTCGGCAGCCAAGAAGTTCTTTTCGTCTCAACCTTTCAATCCTCTAAATTGGGGTAATGCTTTGCCTGATGACTCTTTGTTTAAAAAAGCATTTATTAATTTTTTGGATGAGTTTGGGCATCGTGGAGTCTATGAACTTGAGATATTTAATCCACGCTGGCGTGAAAATCCTTCCTATCTTTTAGATATCATCAAGAACAGTACTGAAACTGCGGATTTAAAGAAGCTCCAAGAACAACAGAAATCAAAGGCGGATCAGGCCTGGGAAGAGATCTCAGATAAACTACCTTTTTATCATAAGGCCATTGTCCATTATTGGGCAAAAGAAGCTATTAAAGGTGCGGAGTTAAGAGAGATGTCTAAATCTGTGTTGGTGAAGTTTTTCGAACTCCTTCGCTTGATGTTTGAGGAAATAGGCCAACGTTTGCAAGAAAAAGCTATTCTAGAGCAGAAAAGCGATGTTTATCATTGCGCTTTGTCCGAACTCGCTTCAATTTTGTGTGATGAATGGGATGGGAATAGTCTGAAATATTTGGTTGCCGAACGCAAGGCAAGCAAAGAAACGTTAGAAAGTCTTGAGCCACCTGATTTAATAATCGATGATGTACCGAGCTTCGCAAAATCTACTTATCTAGGTTCAGGCAAGGTACTAACCGGCTTAGGTGTTGCTGCGGGGAACGCTTCGGGTATTGCCAAACTTATATATCACCCAAACGAATGGGCTAAACTAGAAGCTGGCAACATTATGATTGCCCCATCCACAGACCCAGGTTGGACTCCCTTGTTTCTGAAAGCTTCCGGTATCGTTATGGAAACTGGAGGATTCTTGTCTCATGGGGCTATTGTGGCGAGGGAATATGGTATTCCTTCTGTGGTGAACATACCCGGTGTGATGAAAATCATTCGCGATGGTGCAGAGATTACGGTGGACGGCGATAATGGACAGGTAATTCTCTAAGAGGCCATGGATGGAGAGCAGTGGTGACGATGCAAGGTATCGAGAAAAATCAATTCGTAGGGGCGAATTACAGTGTTTTAGCCACGTTGGCAATGGGTTGTTTCCTTTTATTTCTGCATGTATATCCGTTTGTTGGTTGTTCTTTGGACCTGAGTGGGCAAGAGTACTGTGTGGTGTTTCCGTGATTACAGTATTTGCTATTTATAATTGCTCAAAGAACTATATGTGTCTCTCTAAGGCATTTTTTCAGTCATCCTATCTCTGCGTTACTGTATCTTTGGGCGGTATTAAAATCGATGGTCAAGATTCTAAGTAGAGGAGGTATCGAATGGAGAGGAACAGTTTATTCTTTAGAAGAATTGAGAAAACATACTCTTTAAATGAGTGAAGATAACAAATCAAATTATGTGTATAGATGCTATTAGCTAGATGGTTGGAGAGGGTGTGACTATGGTTGAAACCGCAGTGACAAAAAGAAGGGAATTAGTGGAAAAAAACCAGATCAGGGGATGTGAGGTGAGACTAGATCAGGTGAGTAAACAGTATACCCAGGGCAAGGAAACGGTCGATGCTTTGGACAAGGTGAGTTTAGAGGTGAAAGCGGGTGAATTCCTGGCAGTCATGGGGGCCAGTGGCTCGGGTAAGTCCACACTATTGAATTTAGTGGCTGGCTTAGACAAGGCCAACCAAGGGGAGATATTTCTTAACGACCAGGCAATTTCCGGTTGGAAGGATAATCAGCTAACCCTGTTTCGACGGCGGGAAATCGGTTTTGTCTTTCAGTTATTCAATTTGATGCCGACCTTAACTGCCGAGGAGAATGCCGCTTTGCCTTTACTTATGGCCGGTCAGCCCCGCTCAGTTTGGCACCCCCAGGTAAGTGACTGGCTGGAGCGGGTGGGTCTTAAAAGTCACGGTAAACACTATCCGGCAGAATTATCAGGGGGCCAAATGCAAAGGATAGCCATTGTTCGCGCTCTCATTCACCAACCTTCCCTGATACTGGCCGATGAACCAACTGGTAACTTGGATTCCCAAACCGGGGATCAAATGCTCTTTATCTTGAAAGAAATTACGGAAGAGCTGGGAATCACAGTCATCATGGTCACCCATGATCCCATGGTTGCCGCTTATGGCCACGCTCTGATCACGCTGAAAGACGGACGAATCCTCGATTCGGCGGCGAGGTGAGAGAGTTGTTAAGTATTAAGCTAGCCCTAGCCTACTTTAGGCGTCGCAAACTGCGGGCGTTTTTAACTACGCTGAGTGTAGCGGTAGCCATAGCGGCGGTGGTTGCTTTGCAAGGGTTGAATGGTAGTATGGATTATGCGTACGGAGAGTTAGCCGGTTTACTGGGGGGCCAAGCTCAGCTGGAGGTGAAAGCCCCTCTGGGTGGCATAAGTGATTCAGCATTGATAACAGTACAACAGACTGCCGGAGTACAAGCGGCTGTTCCGTTTGTTCAGAAGGATATTCAAGTTAAAGAACTGCCGGGATTTACCGCGATGATGGGCATTGTACCTGGAAAAGACGAAAAAATCCATGCCTATCGGGTAGTACAAGGCCGTATGCCAGCAGCGGGTCAACGGGAAATCGCTGTACCGAACAAATTGTTGCGAGGGATACAAGGACAATTGGGAGATACCCTGCATATCCAGACTATGAAGGGAATGCAGGAATTTAGCCTTGTGGGGATCTTGGAAGATAGCGGCGTGGCTCGTGCCAATAGCGGCGCAGTCGTCTTTATGCCCATGGATACAGCTCAAAATGCCTTTGGTTTGAACGGTAAACTGTCGAACATCGACGTTATCCTGAAAGATCCGGACCAGGTACTGACGGTGCAAAAAGAATTGCAGGCAAGTTTGGGTAATGCTGTCGAGGTACTCACTCTTCTTGGTCGGAGCGGGAACACAAACAAAATGTTGGATTTCATGAAAGGCCTTGATAATGTCTATGGGTTCATGGGATTATTCTTCGTTTTGTATGTCATAATTAACTCCATGAGAGTTGCAGTAGTGGAACAACGCAGGCAACTTGGAATTCTGCGAGCATTAGGCTGGTGCCGGTGGGAAATCCGCAAATTAATTATCATCCAGGCACTCATAATTGGCGTGATCGGCAGTGCGCTTGGGCTCCTCTTGGGAAGGTATCTGGCTCAAGCTTTGCTGAGCATTGAGAGTGATATGTTGCGTGGAATGTTCAAGATTTCTAACCCCAGCATTCGTTTTACAGCACATGATTACGCCATAACCTGGCTGGTGGGTGTGCTGGCCTGTCTTAGCGCAGCTTGGCTGCCCGCCTGGAAGGCTGCCTGTATTGCTCCGAGCGAGGCTATGAGCAGCCAATACCCTAGCAACGAACTTGGATATTCTCGGTGGCGGGTTGTGGCTGGCGCTATTATAATGATTGCGTCTTGGGCGATTCTAATTTGCGGGAATAACCTGGCTTTACTAGTGCAAGGTACTTTAACCATAGCTGGTATAGTAATAGGGGCAGCCGTCTTATTGCCGCCGATCTTGATCTTATTCTTAAAACGGTTAGAACCATGGGCGGAAACGTTTTTTGGGTTGACAGGTTGTCTGGGGGTGAGATCCTTCCAGCGCACTCCCAGGCGTGCGGTGGCGACAGGAATGCCGATACTCTTAGGCTTAGCTGTAAGCTTTGGTTTGCTGGGTATATTTTCCAGCGTCAACCAGACCTTGGACAACTGGCTTAAGGCCTTGATTTCGCCGGACATTGTGATTACCCAAGGATTACAGACCGCAGCCAGCAATCAGGTAGGTTTACCTGAAGCGTTGGTGGAACGGGTGCGGAACGTGAATGGGGTCAGAGTCGCTGCCGGAATACGTACCACTGGTATTCAATGGCACGGCAATCCTATCGATCTCCAATTGTACGATGTCGCAGCTTGGCGTCAATTTATCAATCCCCCTGTGCTCGAACCGGGGAAAGAACAAGCGATGGATGCCTTACAGCAGAATGGAAATGTTTGGATTTCGGAATCTATGGCCTTACAATATGGTTTGCACATTGGCGAAAAACTTGCAATTTCTACACCGGCTGGAGCGATTCAGTTTCCGATTGGTGCTATTACCAAGGATTTTAATAGCTATAACGGCAGTGTGTATATGAACCGCCAAGACTACATCCGGTATTGGGGCGACCACTCGATTGATTATGTCTGGTTAGCCCTGGAACCAGGCGCGTCACCAGCTTTGGTGCGGGATCAGCTCGAAACAAATCTGAAAAGTGACTTTCGAGTGCAGGTGGTTTCAGCTTCTGATTACCGGGATAACGTGCTCAAATTTGGCAGCAGGATAGCCGAGATTTTTAACTTGGTGATCCTTGTGATTCTGATGGTGGCAGCGGTTGGGACTGCCAATTCTATGCTGATTTCAGTATTGGAGCGGACCCGAGAAATCGGTGCCCTCCGTTCCGTGGGGCTCACACGCAGGCAAATTAGAGGCATGTTCATGATCGAAGCGGGGTCTTTGTTCCTGGCAGGGATTCTGCTAGCCATTCCGGTGGCAGCCATGATTCAGACCGTGGGCACCGTGTTTGATAAAAACGTCATTGGGTGGGTCTTAGATGTATCGATCCCTTGGGTCAAGATTACTGGTGTTGCTATCGCCATGGCTTTAGTTGTTGGTCTCAGCGCCATGTATCCCGCCTGCTTGGCCTCAAAGGTTGATCCGGTCAAAGCATTGCGTTCGGGGTGAATCGTTGAGACCAGTTAGACTCTTAGATAAAAGATTAAACAGTTAAATTAAGGAGAGTAGTTAGTCATGCCGGTTAAACACGCCATCTTAGGAATTTTGAAAGAAGTCCCGCGCCATGGATATGAACTTAAAAGTATTTTCGATGAGCGAATAGGGAACTTCTGGAACCTCAATTACGGACAAATATACACTACACTGGACAGGCTGGAAAAAGAGGGTTTTGTGAGTGGCACTGAAGAGGAGCAAGATTCCCGACCAGATAAGAAAGTGTACGATATTAGTCTGAAAGGGGTCCAAGAGTTAGAACGGTGGCTCCAAGAACCGGCTACCAAACCGCGGCCTTTACGCGATGAACTTTTTATTAAATTATTGTTCACGAGCCGAGAGAATCCGGAGCTTGCGCTCCGACTGATTGAACGACAGACTCAGATATACATGGAGCAAATGAGAGAACTGACCGAAACTAAGTACCGTCTGAGCAAAGACGGCCTTAACCAAGAGAATATGATGACTGACCTGCTCACAGATGCTGCCTTGTTTCATGCCGAAGCTGACGTTCGGTGGTTGAGCCATGTGGAAGCCAAGATCCATATGTATGCCAGAACGTAGCGAGGTTTTCTCTTATCATTTTTCTCTGAAATGATAGATATATAGTGTTTCTCCAAAAATGGAATGATTTTGGGCAAAAATCTTTGTGGGGAACGGACGATACTAACTCCAATTAATGAGAGGGCTATTAGGAGAGGAGAGAGGTAATTGAAGATTATTTTATTAATCCTAGCCTTGATCAATGCTATTACCTGGATATATATGGGGCTCATGCTGTTTAGTTATTTGAAGAAGATACCGGTTTTTCGTGGTACTAGTTGCCCTGACAATGAGATTATTTATCCGCCCTTATCTGTAATAATTCCAGCCTGTAATGAAGAAGAGTCTATTGAGCAGACTATTAGTCATTTAATCAGCCAGGATTATCCTGATTTCGAAATCATAGTTATTAATGATCGTTCCACAGACCGAACGGGGGTAATTCTTGCGGAACTAGAAATTAAATACCCGCAACTGAAAGTTATTACTGTTACCGATCTGCCTCCGAAATGGTTAGGTAAAAATCATGCTCTTTTTCAAGGCGTGAAACAGTCTAAAGGCGAGTGGTTACTTTTTACTGATGCTGATATTAAATACTCACCCAATAGTTTGAAGAAAACTGTTGGGTATGCTATGAAAAACGGTCTTGATCACCTAACAATCGGTCCTGATATAGTGTACAAGGGGTTTTTCTACGGTGGTTTCATTTCCTTTTTTTCTTTAGTAGTTGCCGTTTTATTCATGGTTAGTAAGAGTGCCGGACTCGGTGCTTTCAACTTAATAAAAAGATCTACATACCAGGCGATTGGCGGATACGAAGCAATCGCTATGCAGCCCGTCGATGACTTTGCTTTAGGCAAATTAGTTGCCAAGCAGGGGTACAAACAGAGTTATGGGTTTAGCAAAGGTTTAATCTCAGTAAAATTATATGATAATCTCTTGGCTATGGTAAAAGGTATCGAGAAAAATCAATTCGCAGGGGCGAATTACAGCGTTTCAGCCACGTTGGCTATGGGTTGTTTCCTTTTATTTCTGCATGTGTATCCGTTTGTGGGCTTGTTCTTTGGACCTGAGTGGGCTAGAGTATTGTGCGGCGTTTCCGTAATTACAGTATTTGCTATTTATAATTACTCAAAGAACTATATGTGTCTCTCTCTAAGGCATTTTTTCCTTCACCCTATCTCAGCGTTACTATACTTGTGGGCGGTATTAAAATCGATGGTCAAGATTCTAAGTAGAGGAGGTATCGAATGGAGAGGAACAGTTTATTCTTTAGAGGAATTAAGAAAACATACTCTTTAAGTGAGTAAGATGACAAACGAGCAAAAAGATCAACAAATTACTTAAAAGACGGAAGGAAGTGAACACGCCTGGTTTATGGCTAGTGTGGAGGAAGCTTTTGCTAGGATTTCTTAACGATGGCCCTTAAACTAATGAGCTGAATCCTGTGACACTGCCACTTTGTTTAGTCGACAAAGTGAAAATATTGAGCAACTGGATAGAATTGTTCAGTATTAAGAAACCAGGAGAAGTCGTGACGTTTGAAGAAAACTTTGGGATCAGTGGTTTGGCTATGATCAGTGTTATTTCGGGTGTCTTTATGGCCATTTTGGATTCCAGTGTCGTAAATGTAGCCATTCCGAAGATGATGTCAGTATATGCTACGGACCAAAGTACCATCGAATGGGTTATCACGGTCTATATTTTAACCGAAGGTATGTTTACTCCAGTCAGTGGTTATTTAGCCGATCGTTTTGGTGACAAGCGCGTGTACGTTTATGCCTTGATCCTCTTTGTTGTCGGCTCGTGTCTGTGCGGTGCTGCTTGGAACGCTTCAGCGTTAATTGCATTTAGAATTATTCAAGCCTTGGGCGGAGCTTTATTGCTGCCGGTTAGTATGACCATTCTTTTTAGCTTATCTAAACCGGAAAAACGTGGCATGGTCATGGGTCTCTGGGGTATCGCGATTATGTTTGCTCCGGCCTTTGGCCCGACCATCAGTGGTTACATCGTTCAAAATCTAAATTTCCGTTTGATTTTTTATATCAATGTCCCGATCGGTGTGATTAATATTTTCATGGCTAAGGCTTATATTCCAGAAATGAAGGCTAAAGGCGAAGGCAAGTTTGACTTTCCTGGTTTTGCAACCTGTATTATCGGTTTTTTCTGCCTTCTGTACGCACTTTCTGACGCACCAACCAGCGGGTGGTCATCGCTTAAGATTATTTCGTTGTTTGTCGCTGCAGCTATCTTTTTATCCCTCTTTGTTGTGTTGGAGTTGACCACGGACAAACCGATGGTCGAGTTGCGTCTCTTTAAAATTCCTACGTTTCTGGCATCTACCATTGCGGTGAGCGTTATGACTATTGCCATGATGGGTGCATTTTTTGTCATCCCGCTCTTTCTACAAAATGGTCTCGGGTACAGTCCCTTGCAGACGGGGCTTTTGACTATGCCGGGAGCGCTTGTGACAGCAGCACTGATGCCAGTCAGTGGAGCATTGTTCGATAAGTTTGGAGCTAGGTCGGTAGTAATAATTGGCTTTGCGTTTATGCTGGTAGGTTCACTGCTTCTGGTTAATCTGAATTTCTGTTGGACGTTCACGGCTATTATGTTAGTTTATGCGTTGAGACAAGCGGGAATGGGCCTGACGATGATGCCCCTTACTACGGCCGGGATGAACGCAGTGCCCCCTTCACTCGTGAATCCGGCGTCTGCTCTACAGAGCACCTTTCGCAATGTAGCAGGTTCGATGGGCACCGCTCTTTTGGGCACCGTCATGCAGACTCATTCGAATCTTAGTTTTGCTACATATATGCAGCATATAAATGTGCAATCACTGCAAAAAATCTCAGCTTTTGGTCTGCACCCATCTGTGTATGGCATTACAAATCAGGCTGATCTGTTACAGTTGATGTCTGTGCTTAAACAGATGGCCTTTCAAAATGGTATACGAGAAGCCTTTATTATAGCCGTGATCGTTACTGTTATTGCTTTTATTGCGGCACTTTTTATCGGGAAAAAACAAAAACCGTTTGAT
>JARLHU010000082.1 GCA_031292095.1 Desulfosporosinus sp. | reverse complement strand
CGTCTCAACTGCTTCCCTAACTTCCATCGTCTCAACTGCTTCCCTAACTTCCATCGTCTCAACTGCTTCCCTAACTTCCATCGTCTCAACTGCTTCCCTAACTTCTATTATCTCTTTTTCTTCGCTAGCCTCTAGCTTAGCTGTGATCTCAGCGCTTGATTCCACAGCATCTTCGTTGTTTTGTTTTTTGTTTTTCTCAGCTTGACAATATAATTCTTCCCCAATTGCTCTGATCTCCGGGTTAGCGCTCAAGGTGAACATGTATCCAACCTTAAATCGGTCTTCTATTGGGACATCCGCAGAAGAAAACATCTCGCTCACTTCCTCTGAGAAATTTTCTAACTCTTTTCTTAGCTGCCAGTTAATTTCTTGCCAAACCTTCGCTCCAGCCTCCGGTTTTCCTTTGGGAGGAGATAAAATCTCTTGAATAATATCGTTTTTTGTCTGCCTTATTCTTCGTTTTAATTTCTTTGCTAACTCTTTTAGAACATCTTCTGAGAATCCATTGAGGATCTGCTCGGGGTCATATTGAATATTGTCCATAAAAATCCCTCCTTTAAATTAAGGTATATACTAATTTTCTTCATTCCCACTCTAATCCCTTCCCAAATACCTTAAAAATATATGAGAAATAACAAGCACCCATTCCACTCTAAAGGCATAGATTGTAACGAAGTTAATTGATAATGGTTATCTTTCCATATAAAGGAGGATTTAACATGTGTGGAATCGTTGGCCTTGTAGGCTGGGATCGCGATCTGACTCTCCAAAAGGATGTTTTAATCCGTATGACTCGAACACTTATACCCCGGGGACCGGATGCAGAAGGATACTGGCTCTCTCCGCGTGCTGCTTTTGGACACCGACGGTTGGTTGTTGTTGACCCTGAAGGAGGTCGCCAACCGATGGTTCGCCAACGTGGTGAACATACGTATACCCTCATCTATAACGGCGAGCTCTATAATACGCCAGAGATCCGTCAGGCACTTATAAACCGAGGCTACTATTTTGAAGGACATTCTGATACGGAAGCCGTACTTCTCTCTTACTTAGAATGGGGGCCCTCCTGCGTCGAGCGTTTAAATGGAATTTTCGCCTTTGGAATCTGGGATAGTCAAGAACAGCAGTTGTTTGTGGCGCGTGATCGCCTAGGCGTTAAGCCTCTCTTTTACAGCGAACTAACTGGTTCACTTGTCTTTGCTTCAGAACTTAAAGCCTTACTTAAATACCCAGATATCTCTCCCATAATCGGGAAGGAAGGACTGGCTGAGGTTTTTCTCGTTGGTCCGGCACGTACTCCAGGAGTGGGTGTGTACGAAGGAATTTCCGAACTAAAACCTGGGCATGTTCTTTTATATTCTGCGAACGGCCTACAAATTCGTAGGTATTGGGCACTTCCAAATAATGTTCATACAGATGATCTAGAGACGACCTGCGCCAAGATCCACGATCTCTTTCTCGATACCGTCAAACGACAGCTGGTTTCGGATGTACCCATTGGGACCTTACTCTCCGGAGGACTGGATTCCAGTGCTATTACAGCAATCGCTGCGCTGTCCCTAGCTCAAGCTGGGAAGGGACCCCTGCCGACCTTCTCTGTAGATTATACTGATAATGATAAATATTTTTATACCAATGATTTTCAACCCAGCGCCGATGGGCCATGGATTGAACGAGTGTCCCGCGCCTTCGCAACCCAACACACCAACATAGCTTTTGATACCCCTGAACTCGTTGAAGCTCTTAAAGCATCGACGCTTGCTCGTGATCTTCCGGGTATGGCTGATGTCGACTCCTCTTTGTTGCTCTTTTCACGGGAAATAAAGAAAAAAATCACGGTTGGTTTATCGGGTGAATGTGCCGATGAAGTATTCGGCGGATACCCTTGGTTTCATCGTCAAGAAGCCCTCGAGGCTCAAACCTTTCCTTGGGCTCTGCATGTAGAAAACCGGTTACAGGTGCTTTCTCCCGAACTCCTTGAACGACTTCAGCCGCATGATTATTTATCAAGACGTTATGAAGAAGCTCTTGCCGAAATCACCCAGCTTCCAGGTTCCGCCTCCGCGCTTCACAAAGATAGTAGAACATTGACAGGAGATCTACAACGCGAGGCAAGAATCCGAGAGATAACGTACTTAACCTTAACCCGGTTCATGCCAACCCTCCTCGATCGCAAAGACCGTATGACAATGGCTACTGGACTTGAGGTACGGGTTCCCTTCTGTGACCACCGCTTAGTCGAGTATGCCTGGAACATACCCTGGGAAACGAAGGCGCTGGAAGACCGAGAAAAAGGACTGCTCAGACGTGCTCTGACCGGGGTTTTACCCGACGATGTGCTTTGGCGACGCAAGAGCCCCTATCCAAAAACCCACCATCCCAGTTATTTGTCGGCTGTCCGCACGTGGCTTAGTGAAATCATTGCTGACAAAACCTCTCCACTGCTGCCCTTCCTTAACCTCCCTGCTTTACGAGATCTAATGAAGCTCTCCGACACCATACCCTCTGGTCGACCTTGGTTTGGGCAATTAATGGACATTCCACAGCTTTTCGCCTACCTTATCCAGGTGAATTTCTGGTTACTTGAAAACAAAGTTAGTATCCAGTGATGACTTCCCCTCTTAAGATCTTCAGAACCGCTTCATCATCTTCTATTCCGATAATATGCTTCATCATGTACTCGAAACCGGTGGATGGTAGAGAGGTTTCCACTTGCAACAATTCAAGCTTAAACTCTTGATTCTCCACACTATCAAGTTGTATGTTTTGCTCCTCCACTACTATATCTTCTTCTATCCCGAGCATAGTTTGTAAGAGGTGATCCCAAGGTTTTTGCGGGGGTGTAGGCTTAACCTCTTTGGAAAATAATGCTTCCAATGAAAACGTTTCAACCTCTGCGGATTCTTCTTGCAAAAAATCTGCAGTACCAAGGGGGATTTCTGTTTCATTTTCTTGTAACAATACCTGTCTCAAAGATGCTTTTATAAAGGCTGTTCTCTTTTCCGGTTCTATTTCTTGCAAAGCTAACCAAAGATCCGCCTCAGTTTCATCAAAATACAGTGGTATAAAGAAGGCTTGGGATAGTGTCATACCGGCGTGTTCACTCGCTTTGTAATATTATTGACTAGCGTTGTAGCCATAATCCGAAAGCCCGTGGCATTGCCAAACTGAGGATCATCAATCAGGAGTTTATTTTCCAATTGGATGTGCTCAAAAACCATTTCTCCAACTTTTCCGGCAACGAGGACCGTATGCAATTTGCCTAGCATCGGTTTTAAGGCCTTCTTCACTTCCCTAGAAATATCCGTCCCCAACTGAGTCAGCATACTTTTCATAATTGGGTTGAGGTCTAAGGCCCCATTGTTCCAGGGATACAGCCCACCATTAACACGGAAGATTTTATCTAGTTCTTTATCATCCGTTTCAATTGGATTTTCGTGATTGATCGTCATTTCCTTGAGCTTTTCTGCCACTCCGATATAAGCCCATTTTAATCCCTTCTCGATACTAAAAGAATTAGGCGGATCGAGCATGACGCCATCGTAAAAGGTAGCAATATCTGTCGTTCTAAAGCCTGGATCAATGACCACGACATACCCACTAAAAAGTTTGGGACTGGTTGGAATCCCATATTCATTGAGGGTCTCCTTAATAAACACACCATAGCTTTGCGGAAGAACTCGAGAACGCAGGATGTTAAGTTGACGTGTCAGCCCTTCCAGGGGACCGGAACGAAACGCCACTGAAAAGGACCCCTTTAACTCTGCTTCATATTTAGCCCTTAAGCTGGCATAATATTTCACAGGCACACCCGTGCCGAGATAAACATCCGCAGTGGCAGAATGTTGGGCTAAGGCTAAAGCAACTACCAGCAGAGCTGTAGCTTCTTCATCTGAGGATTTGTCTTCATCCCAGCAATAATGAGCTTCGTTTGGATTCAAACTCTCAGCTAAGCTCCCCATAAAATAATGCCGTTCCACTCCCGTGGAATTGTTGGTCACAATCACGTCCAAGGAAGCTATCTGGGTTTCTAAGTCAGACCCTCTACTAATTAGCGTATTTCCCAAGGTTGAGAAGATCCGCTCATTCCCCTTACAAATTACGGCTGGAAATAAAACTTTCGTATCCCCGGTGTCTAATTTAATCGCTCCAAATCCCGGATCAGCTCCGGCTACGAGAATATCACTCTCAAGCACACTCATTCCTCCTGTCAAAATTCTATTCTATTTGTATTATGTATAAACCCAAAACAACTGCTAATACGTACCATTATATACGAAGGCAACTCTCTTGTAAAAAAGTTAGTAAACTTGTTTAGCTCAACTTACATCGGAACTTTAGGAACGATAGTCTCCGGCGGGAATGAATATGTACTTGAGATTAGAAAAAGGTTGTGTTATTCTAAAGAAAAAATACTATCAATTTAGGTGCCCTTAGGGGAGAATAGGGAAGTTCGGTTTAAAACCGACGCGGACCCACCACTGTATGCGATGAGCTTCGTTAACCACTGGCGTTTTGCTGGGAAGGTTACGGTTTAGCGATGATTCGATAGCCAGGAGACCTGCCTAAAATGTTCACGTCTTCCCACATACGGGGAGCGGCGGTGATGACGGCAAAGTCCCGACCACAGAGTTTTTTGTGGTCGGGACTTTGCTTTTTATCAGAAGATTACTAGAATGAGAGGAGAAAAACATGGAAAATCTAACAGAGGCCCGACTATCTGCCCAACTTCAAGAACTCATAGCAAGGATTTCAAACCTTGACGAGGAGGCCATGTCCAAAATTCAAGATCGCTTAAATTCACTTACCAAACCACGGGGTAGCCTTGGCCAATTAGAACATATCGCCAAACAGCTGGGAGGAATCCAACGAACCTCCAACCCTAGAATTTTTAAAAAGGCTGTTCTATTAATGGCCGGAGATCATGGCGTCGCCGAAGAAGGGGTTAGTGCCTGCCCACAGGAAGTCACCCCTCAAATGGCTTATAATATCCTCAGCGGCGGTGCGGGAATCAACGTCTTAGCACGCCAAGCAAAGGCCGATGTTTTTTTAACGGATGTCGGTGTTGCCTTCCCTTTAGAGGGAAATTTTATTCACAAACGGGTTGCCAACGGAACCCAGAACATGACGAAGGGTCCAGCCATGACCCGTCTGGAAGCCCTACAAGCCCTGCTGGTGGGAGCGGACGTAGCTGCTGAAAAGATCGAAGACGGGTATAACCTACTTGCTACCGGAGAGCTTGGTATCGGCAACACTACCCCCAGTTCGGCCATCGTCGCTCTGTTTACGGATTCCTCCATCGAAGATGTCGTGGGTCGCGGCACAGGAATCGATGATGCCGGCTTAATCAAGAAACGCGGTGCCATTAAGAAAGCCTTTGAAGTCAATCAACCGGATAAGACGGACGCCCTCGATGTTCTCACGAAAGTAGGAGGCCTAGAAATCGCGGCTATTGCCGGTAGCATCCTGCAAGCGGCCGCCAGCCGTGTCCCCATCGTCATCGACGGGTTTATCTCAACTGCCGGAGCACTTATTGCCGCCAAACTTGCCCCAAAAAGCACCCTTTTCATGATCCCCTCCCACGGGTCAGTCGAAATAGGTCATCGCAGAGCGCTAATAGAGCTAGGACTCGAGCCAGTACTCCATCTCAATCTGAGATTAGGGGAAGGAACCGGAGCGGTCTTAACCTTTCACCTGGTTGAAGCAGCCCTGCACATTCTCGAAGAAATGGCTACCTTCGCCGATGCTGGAGTCAGCGAACAGTTAACCTAATCACCATTCTTTGAATCTCTATCCAAACCCCCATGCCCTATTTAGGCACAAACCATCATGAAAATCGCTATTTTTTCACCAAATAATTCGGAAAGTGGGTGAAGGTAATTTCCTCATTTACATTAGTCACAGGCGGCGCACGCAGTGGCAAAAGCCACTTTGCCGAACTTCTTGCCGCTCAACCTAAACGTCCCGTCATTTATATTGCTACAGCGCAGATTTGGGATGAAGAAATGGCCCTGCGTGTTAAAAAACACCAGCAACAACGTCCGTCTACCTGGCGCCTCATCGAAGAACCCCGTAACATTCGAGATATCTTAACTGAGCTCAAAGATGAGAATGCGGTTATTCTTCTCGATTGTGTCACACTCTGGTTGACCAATCTTCTCTTAGCTGGACAGGCCGAACCAACGACGCCTTCCTGCCCTGATGGCGAAGAATTCCCGTTAAACCTAGAGAGCGGCAAGGATTTTTATAACAATGAGCTTGAACCGCAGATCTTGGCTATCGTTAAGGACGTCGCCCAATTAGCTCGAGAAATACGACCACAAGTCATCTTTGTCACCAATGAAGTAGGACAAGGCATTGTTCCTGAAAACCCCTTATCCCGAGCGTATCGGGATTTGGCCGGACGAAGCAATCAAATCCTGGCACACAGTGCTGATCTGGTTTACATGGTCGTAGCCGGTTTCCCAATGGAGATTAAACGCTCCAGCGAGAAGCTGCTTGCTTCCCTACTTAAGGAGTGATTCGATTTGCGCGGATTTCTAATTGCGCTCACCTTTCTAACTCGGCTCCCTTTACCCGCCCCCAGAGTTGAGGTCACCCCAGATGAATTTACCAAAAGTTATCGCTATTACCCCTTGGTCGGACTTGTCATAGGGCTATTTCTTTGGCTTCTAGCGAAAGCGTTGAGTCTTTATTTCCCCCCCTTAGTTCTGGGAGCTCTCCTGTTGAGCGCTGAATTAGTGATTACTGGTGGGCTTCATCTTGATGGCTTTATGGATAGCATGGATGGTTTATTATCCGCCAGAAGCCCTGAACGAATTCTGGAAATCATGAAGGACAGCCGAGTTGGGGCCCACGCTTGCATGGCCCTGATTGGCTTATTACTCCTGAAATTCTCCTTATTTGCCAGTCTAACTCCCCCTAAATATTCCATCCTCCTGGTTATGCCCATGCTCTCTCGCTGGGTGTTCCAGATTGGGGTGATCGGGTTTCCCTACGCCCGCCCTCAGGGACTGGGAAAAGGGATTCATGAAACGACCCACTGGCTTCCGTTTCTTCTCACAGGAGGCGTGGTTTTAGGGATTTCTTTTTTCCTCGCTGGAATAGCCGGCCTCATCTCCGTTGGGGCATGTGTCATCACCGTCACTCTTTGGTCTGCCAAGATTTCCTCCCTCCTGGGTGGATTAACCGGTGATCTATACGGGGCTATTATTGAGCTTTCAGAAGTTGTCTGCTTATTGGTGGCTTTTCCCTTTCTCCGGTAACGGATATTCTACTCGCGGATTGCCCGAGCTAAACGTTGAATGCCCTCCTCGATGATTTCCGGCGTTGAACTGGAATAATTCAACCGCACCTCTGACGTCACGCGCCCGTCAGGGTAAAATACCTCACCAGGCACATAAAGCACATTTTGACGAATCGTCGCCTGTACGTAGTCATAACTATTCGTTATCTTTTTGAAGCGAGCCCAGAGAAAAAGTCCTCCGGAGGGAATAATCATCTCCACCTCATCCCCAAGGTGCTTTTCGATGGCCTGTACCATAGCGTTCCTACGTTCTCTGTAAACCGAGCATAGGCTTTGAATATGCCCAGGAAGCAACCCTTCCTTTAAAAACTCAAGCACGGCACGTTGCGTGAGGGTGTTGCTGTGTAAGTCCACTCCTTCTTTAGTTTTACATAGATGCTCTATTATGTCAGAGTTCGCAACAACATAACCTACCCGCAGTCCGGGTGCAAGCACTTTGGAAAACGTTCCTAAATAAATAACATTATTTCCTAATTCGATTAAATCAGGTAACGGTTCTCCTTCAAAACGCAAATTACCATAGGGATTGTCTTCAATAACCATTAAATCATTCATCTGTGCCACACGCAGTAGTTCAATCCTTCGTTCAAGTCCCATAATCTTTCCAGATGGATTCTGATAATTGGGAATCAGGTATAAAAACTTTGGTGTCACTTGCTTTAGCATCTTTTCCAGTTCCTCTGGGATAATCCCCTGCGCATCACAGGGGACCATCATCATCCGAGCTCGAAACGATTGAAAAGCCTGAACCGCTCCCAAATAGGTGGGGGTCTCGACTAAAACGACATCTCCTGGGTCAAGAAAGGTTTGCGCGACTAAACTTAGTCCCTGCTGACTACCGGTTGTCACCATAATCTCTTCTATCGCAACTTCCTTGCCTTCTCGCTTATGCTGCTTTGCCAACCACTCTCTGAGTGGGTGATATCCTGAAGTTTGCGCATATTGCAAAGCAGGTTTCCCTTGCTCTTCAAAAACGCGTTCAAAACAACGCTGTAAGGCCTGATCCGGAAAAAGTTCAAGCGCTGGTAATCCCCCAGCGAAAGAAATCATACTGTGGTTCTGAGCCGCTTTTAATATTTCTCCGATAAAACTTTTTCCCGATGCTTCCATCCAACTCGCGTATTGCATTACAATCCCTTCCCCTCTGTTTAAAGCTTACCACGCACAATCAACTTTTTCACTAATAATATGCTAAAATTCTTAATTATTCTCAACGGTTAATTATAGTTCAGAACCAGCCAACGTATAATAACATATATTAGTTCACTTGGTTCTTTTGCAATGTACAATGATGAACTTTTAGAGTACACTAGAATGTAAGCCCCACTCAGACAGCTAGGAAGGTGAATTGATTGAGTTTGTCAGAGCGCGTCGACGATATTTTAAACCATGAGGAATACAAACAGTTGGCCTCATATACTCATCATCGACCCTTTACTACCCTTGAACACTCTATCCGTGTTGCTCAAATAGCCTATAACTGGTCTATACGCCTTGAAGACACTCTTCATTTGGATACGCAAGCGATCACTCGGGGAGCCCTTCTTCATGATTTTTTCTTGTATGATTGGCATCACCTCAAACCGGAAGGAGCACGATGGCATGGTTTTCGTCATCCCCGTATTGCCTGCCAAAATGCTGAACGTTGTTTCCGACTAAGCGAAAAGGAAAAAGACATCATACTCAGCCATATGTGGCCACTCACCATGCGCAGGCCCCGAAGCCGGGAGGCTTTTCTCGTGATGATAGCCGATAAGATGGCCTCGATTCAGGAATTTCGCTTTAAATTCAAACGTGAGCTTCCACCCTCTGAACGGTACACTTCTCTTCGACTTATAAAACATGAGTAAATTAAGAATAGAATAGAAAAAACGGCATGCCTTTAAATAAGGCATGCCGTTTTTTCTATTCATTCACAAGTTGACATTTCCCGTGACAATATACCCTTTACCATTTTGCTTTCCGATATAAAGCCGATGATCCGACACCTTATACAGCGTTTCATAGTCCATAGATTCTGTGGGGAACTCCGCTACTCCAATACTTATTCCTAAACCATACTTTTCTAAACCCAAAGAATCCTTCATCCTCTCCATAAGGTTCATCGCATCCGGACCCAGCTTCAGATCCGTTAAAATAACTGCAAACTCGTCTCCACCAGTTCGGGCGACAATATCTTCCTGCCGAACGGATTTCTGAAGATTTTGCGCTAAATGCCGTAAAGCCAGATCTCCGATTGGATGCCCTTGTGAATCATTAAGATTCTTAAACCCATCCAAGTCAAGCAACAGAAAAAGGAACGTCGTTCCACGCCTTAGTGTACCTGCCATTTCTCCCAAAATCCGTTGCTCAAACCCTTGGCGGTTCAAGATGCCCGTCAGATGATCCGTCGTTGCCAGGTGCTTGAGTTCTTGTCTTTGTCGAATTGTCTCTAAGGCCATACTCAACATGCGTACGAACGCAGAGAGGATCTCCTGGGTCTGTTCAATATCCCGCGTCCCGGAGTCTAGCAGCCAGAGTTCACCAACAAGCCCTCGATAGGTCGCGATCGGTTGAATCAGGATTTTTTTTACAGGGTGAGGCATATCTTGTTGGTCACTCTCATTTAGAATGATTAAAGTTGGTGCCAAATTAGGCACATAACCCGACGGATGTTTTTTCTGTTTATCTTTTTGAAGCCATTCTCTCCAAATGGTTTCAAACTGTTTAAGTCGGCCAAAGGGCGCACGTAATTCCCATTCACCCTCCTCTTCCATATGAAAGAAACCCGCCTCTAAGTATAGAATCTCCATAGCCATTTCTCCGGCTTCAGCTAACAATTGAACTTCGGATACCGCCTTGACCAGAATCTCTGTTCCCCGGAGGAGCAGAGACAAAGACTGTTCACGCTCAAGTGAGGCCAACCGTAACTGTTGCTCATAGACATTGGAGGAAATCAACGGAATAAGTTGTTCTAACCAGTGGACGCTCTCTTGATCAAAGGATGTGGGATCATCACTGAATAACGTAAGCACGCCCAGCAATTGACCGAAATGAATGAGAGGAACACATAAAATCCGCCGCACCCCAAATTCCCGGAGAATATCGCTCCAACCCGAAAAACAGTTAATCCCCTCTGAACCATCTATATTAAGCTCCTTGCCGGCAGCGTCGATTTCATGAATTATCATTTTTGGTGCTTCGAAAGCATGCCCTCCTCCCTCTGAAAACATGCTGAAGTCGGTCGAGAGGAGATTAGGTAATATCTTTTGTCGTAGCTCAGTACGGGTGCTGAAAGCCAGAGCTTGAAATTTTCCGTCTTGCCATAACCAAATACCAGCCATTGTGGAGTTAAAAAAATCAAGTCCTCGTTTGGTTAAAACTCTCAGTGCGCCTTCTAAATCTTCCTCGTGATTAATTTCTTGAAGAAGTCCGAAAATATCTTCAGGTTTCAGACGGTTACGCTGAAATTGGAGTGGCATGGGCTTATCACCCTTTCGCTATCGTGTCACTTAATGTTATGGACATTTTATCATAAACTCAGGAAAGAAAAACCATCTAATTTTTAAATACTTTTTTATGAGTTAAACATTTCCTTTAGAATCTCGCACCCGTTTTAAATGAATATTTATCTTTCCACAATGACCTATCATGAGATCATAGAATATGTTACGATAATAAGTGCTAAAATACACTAACCAGCTATTTTAGGGAGGTTCACCCTTGAAGAAAAAATGCTTTTCAAGTTTTACGTTGTTGGTTTCTCTCACTTTTGTGATTTTACTTTATCCCAAACTTCAGCATCCTGCTGCTTTGCAGAATTTAGTCACAGAATGGGGATCGATTAGTCTCTTCGTCGATCTGTTTATAATAACGCTGCTAATGCTTTTTCCAGTGGTCCCATTTGTTTTAATTGCTGGGGTCAACACAATTCTATACGGCTGGGTTGGAGGTATTTTGCTTTCCCTTGCTGGAAGCTTATTAGGTGCCTCTTTAGGTTTTTGGCTAGCCCGGACGCTTGGACAAACGTGGGTACAACCAAAGGTTGCTAAGCTTGGCAAATGGGGTGCTCTTCTAAGAGGAAATAGCTTTACAGTTGTCTTTCTCTCGCGTCTTATTCCGATACTTCCCTCTGCTGCAGTGAACTATGCCTCTGGTTTATCCCAAATGACCTTTCTCTCGTTCTTGTTAGCCACTCTGCTTGGAAAAACTCCGATGATTATTTGGGAATCATGGGTAGGGCATGACTTATGGAAAATTTCCCATCATCCGGGTCGGCTATTGTTAGCTCTAGCGAGCGGCGCTCTCCTGTTTGGCTCGGTGGGACTCTATTGGTATCTTTCTAATAAATTCCCCAAAGAACCTCTCTCTTAATGACAAGTAGCCTCCACCTCGGGAGGCTACTTGTCATTGTGTAGTTACTCGTCCTCACCGCGGGCGATTTTAGCAACTTCCAAGGCATCTTCTTGGTAAATATTAGAAAGCAGCCACCGATCGTCCTGCCAAACAAACTCCCAGAATTCTGTATAGTAAAGCCTGTGCGTATTATCGCCAGATATCTGCCGTTCAGAGGCATCGACGGTATAATCAATTAAACTCGCTGAAACCATAGCCATAAAATGTTGCGTTTGTTCATCCAAATGGCTGTGGATGAATTCAATGTCCCCTGTGTTCAGCACAGGTTCTTTGATCATATTGCGTTCTCCGCGCGCTTTCATCCCTTGAAGGTCCGTCCGATACTTATTACCTAGCGTAGTTGTCAAATAATCATTCGCTGCCGAAAGATCTTGGCGACTCCAAGCATCTTGCAACCAAAAGAAGACTTGACGGACCCGCCCGATCAGAAAATCCCGATCCCAGCGTGGAAAGGTTTCTGAAAAATAGCGCATGTTTTCGCGCGTAAAGTTGATTGACTTTCCAAAGCGCTGAAGACTATCTGAATTCGTGATCGGTCGACCAGTCAGATCCACTGGCGTCGCGCCGGAGAAATCATCTTTGCCTCCACTGCCCATACCCCGATCCTTACTAAACCTTCCTGAGCCTCCACGACGAGAGGAACGCAGCGCTTTAAAAATGAGGTAGAGGATAACCATAAAAAAGAGGAAACCAAATAATCCCCCAAACCCTGATCCTCCAGAAGACGATCCGCCAAAGAAAAAGAACGGAAACGGAAAGAACCCACCAAGCCCTCCTGAAGATCCTCCCGAAAGACCACCCCCGGAGATAGACCCGCCACTGAAACTTCGCCCGGCACTTCCTCCCAGACTTCCACCCACTCCCCCGCCCCCGCGGGCTAAGGCAAGAGAAACTTGGCTTGCCACGAGCAGGAGAGTTAGGATGGCGATCTTAATTTGTTTTTTTCGCGTCATCGTGCCCATCCCCTTATCCTAACCATCTTTATTCTCGATTTATGTCCATAAACCCAAACAATGGCACACGCACTAAGAGAAATTACTCCTTTTCTAACCCCACTTTTAGCCCGGCTTTAAGTCTGGCCAGCTCATCTTCAACTTCCGAATTTGCTTTGCTCTTTTCCAATTCAGCGAATTGATCCTCAACGGTGTTGGTGTTGACCATTGTGCGAGAAGCCTTCGCTTCCGCCTCCATACGTTGAACCCGTTCTTTCATTCGATCAAGGTCTGCCAGGGGGTCATGCGCGGAGAGCCCCGATATTGCCTCATTTGCACTTTTCATGGTTTGTGCTCGACGTTGGCGCATAACAAGGTTATTTCGTTCCATCTTTGCCTTTTCCAATTTTTCTTCCAGCACGCGGAGGTTTTCCTGAAGGTCGTCCACCGCTTTGGCTTGATCCACAAGCTGCGCCTCATAATCCAGTTTGCTTGCTTCTGCTTGTTTTTTATAGGTCAAAGCGGTCCGCGCCAAATCATCTTTACCCTGTTGTACAGCCAGCATCGCCTGCCCTGAACGCAGTTCAACTTCTTTATCCAAACTTACAATTCGCTCTTCAAGCTGAATTTTATCTGCTACAGCACGGTTAACCTGTATATGAAAATTGCGAACTTCCTCCATTGCCCGCTCTACATAGAGATTTAACATTTTTTCAGGATCTTCAGACTTGTTCACCAGATCCATAATATTCGCTTGAAGTAGGTCTTTTACTTTGCTAAATAACCCCATAGTTACCCGTCTCCTTTCGTTTTCTGTGAACCACAGCTTTTGAGTCAGCTTTATAAGTTTAATTATTGAGTCATGGCGTAGGGGGAATGTGCCACTTACTCTTATTTTATCCTTTTTGCGATCGTTTGCAATCTTTACATATTCTGATCTCCTCAGAAAGATTCCTTTCTTGCTAAAAGTTTTTGGTTTCTCTTCCCAAACAGCTTAACTGCGAATGAAGTTTTAATCTTCATCCGCAGTTAAGTTAACCTTATCCGCCGGCAAATGTGGGAGCCTCTAATCGAGACTATGACCGAGCAAACGCTTTTGCAATTACTTGATACCCCGCTGCATTAGGATGCACATGATCTTGACCGATAAGCAGCCACTCTTTCCCTCTAAACTTGCGATCTAAATAAACCACATTAAACCCATAATGTTTGGCCCAAGTCACAATTCTTAAATTGGCATTGTCAATAACCCCTTGCGCCAGTGCCATATATAAAGCGTAGGGGCCCGCCGGCAAGGGATTGTAAAGAGTAGCCACTTTAACCGTCACCATAGGATTGAGTCGTCTAATCTCTGCCCCAACTTGCATAAGGGCTCGGCTCAGATTATTGAAGGTCATGGGTAATTGAGAGGTGTTTATGGCTTGATTGGGATTTCCAATAAGATGAAGCAAATCATTAGAGCCAATCGTAAGTGTGATCAGAGAAGCCTCAGAGACCGAACGGCGAAAGTTATGATTGTATTGTAACAAAGCTAACAGACCACTTGTCGTTAAACCGTTTACTCCCAGGTTGAGCATATTTAAATTTGGGTTGTGCCTTCTCAGAAAATCGGCATATAATACCGGGAAGGAAAATGAAGTTTGAACCCCATACCCTACAGTTATTGAATCCCCTAAAGCCAGATATAAACTCACTATCTCACCGCTTTCAATCACGCATATTTAATTATAGGATATGCATGTTAAGCCTTCTATGTCACGCTCTGAGAATAAACCTCAAGAATAATGGGATCATATCATAAAATACTAATTTGGAGGCGACCTCCATGAGTAAACCATGGGAACAAATTAAAAAAGGAAATACTTCATCCTTCTACGCAGCAATTGGCAACCTCTTCCTTGTTATTCTTAAAGGAATTGCGGCCTTTTCAAGTGGTAGTGGTGCCATGTTTGCAGAAGCCATGCACACCGGCGCAGACGCCGTCAACCAAATCTTTGTCTTTATCGGTAGCATTCTCGCAGAGCGAAAACCAACACCCCGTTTTCCGACCGGCTTTGGTCGTCTGATCAATGTGTTCTGCATGGGAGCTGTGATTGTCGTTACGATCATGGCTTATGAAACAGTTCTGGAAGGGATACATTTAATTCAACATCCCATATTAATCGAAAAATTAGGATTTACTATCTTTAGCCTAGGCACCTCCATGGCCATTGATGGGTATGTTTTAAGCAAAGCTATGCGTGAAATCGCCAGAGAAACACGTTCCGGTGTCAAGGGATTTGGCCTAATCCTAGGAGCCGTAAAGAATGTGAAACGAGCCTCTCCTCCGACCCGCCTCGTCTTCTATGAAGACCTTGTAGCGACGTTTGGAGCAGTACTGGCCATAGGAGCAATACTCATATCTCGTTTTACACCAATCAAAGCGTTGGATGGATTCGCTGCAATCATCATCGGATTTCTGATGGGCGGGGTAGCCTTTCGAGTTGGATATGACAATATGGCCGGACTGATTGGTGTTTCTGCTCCCAAGGAAGTCGAGGACGACGTCTCGCAAATTATTTTGACCGATCCCGATGTTATGGATATTAACAGAATGCGCATTTTGCAAGAAGGACGTTTTCATCATGTCGAAAGCTACATTGAACTGCGCAGAGGGTTAACTTTAGCTGAAGCTGAAAACATCAAACACCGAATTCGAGATAGCTTGTTGGCCTATGATGATGTCACAGATGTCACTTTGGGGATTATCGAGGATAACGGTGTGAAGGATTGGCGACCTACTGAACATACTCCTCTTTAAGAACTTAGCCATCGGCGGAATTAGCTGATGGCTTTCTTTTAGTGTACAAAATTTCTTACGAAAATGAACTACATTTTCATCCCAACCTGTGAACCGGCAGGTTCATTGAAGTTTACATTAACTTTCTTATTATTCACGGATATCATATTAGTAGGGGCACGATGCATCGTGCCCCTACTAATCATATAACGAAAATATTTGTCTTTCATGCTTCAATAAGTGCAATTTCTCAAGCATAGGGATACCCTGAAAACTTATACTTTCTGATACATTAAGAAAAGCGTCCCTTTCTGAACGCTTCGAATTTGCCAGGTAAAACTACAAAATCTATGCCTCCACTGTGTCGCCCATTATTCCTTGATTAACATTTAAATTGGCGTAAAATTGCCCCGTTAAAATAGATTTGCACAACGTTAAGCACAATAAAATAGGGGCTACTAATATCAGGATCCCTACCAACCCCGCGAACAGTAAAAGGCAAGCTGCCACAACGCTAAAAAATATTCCCATCATATTAATCTACATCCTCTCTCTTTATATTTGAGAATTAAGTCTAAACAATGCCAAATACCTCACAGCACGCATTAGCTTGGTTTAAGTCATTTTTACACCCCTTCCCTAACAACAATCTCAATTTATTATAAAGCGATATCGTCTTCAATCGCCTTTAGGGATGAATTCCCCAAAAAACGATCTCACCCGTGCGGGTGAGATTCGGTAATTTCCGTTGACATTCCTTTACTTTGAACCTTATAATAAATTAATAGTCTAAAAATTCCCATTTTTCGAAAAATAATTAAAATAATCACAAAGGAATCTGTACTATGAATATTGTTCTGAATACCGAAGTAAATACTGTAACTCCTCGAATTAAAGTGTATACCTACTATTTTATGATAGCTCCTTTTCTCGCTTGGTACTGGTCTTTTCCGGCAAACGGGCCGTTTCTTGCAATATTAGCCCAAGCAAAGTGGGTCGACGGATTAACTCTTTTCATTTATTTTTGTTTTGCTCACGCCTTCGGTCTGTTTGGTTACGGTTGGTATGTTAATGGATCTGATAAAGATGCTACTGTAAATGGTAAACCCAACATACCAGCTTCACATTCTATTTTGTCTCTGATATGTTGCAGTTTAGGTACCCTTTTATGTGCTTTTTCCCCTTCCTACCTCTTACCCTTTGTCTTAGGTTTCCTAGGAATAGCTGCTTCACCTTTTATGTTTGGGATAGGTATTTGTCTGGCAAATGTTTTCGCAATCAACGAGCGTGGTAAAATCTTCGGTACTGCAATGCTGATCTCACTGTTACTAGACCTCCTGATGTCAGTCTCACCTATGGCTCATTTTGCATCGGCACCTCTACTGATTGTTACAGCATTTATTCCGTTATTATCCATATTTCCCTCAAAACGAATTTTGACTTATCTTCCGAAATATATGTTACCCACGAACCCGGGCTTAAAGCCGCCTAAGTATTATTGGCTGATCTTCACCGTATTGTTATTTGGTTTTTATACCCTTGGTGGCTTAATGTATTTTATGGTTTATCCTAATATGTACTGGGACAAAAGCAACTATTCCAGTATTGCCACTGTTTTTTACCTCCTGTCACTTATTCCGGCTGGTCTTGTTGCTGACAGTTTCGGTCGCAAGCACGTGGCAACGTTAGCTATTTGTAGCACCGGCTTAGGTTACCTTATGCTGATACCCTCATCAGCTTTCTGGTTACAGGTGTTCTCTTCGGGTTTTATGCAAATTGGAGCTGCTACAATGAACATATTTATATGGCTGAGTGTGGCCGATTTATCCGTTGGCTTAGGTGAGCCAAGCGTTTTTATGGGTCGTATTTTTTCCGTAGTTGTTTTTTCCATTGGGCTGTCCGCCTGGGAAACGAAATTTATTCCTCTAAGTCCGCAAAATAATATACTTTGGGCCATACTAGCGGCCGGGTTGTTCTTTCTCTTGCTCCCTTTGGCAAACCTCCTGAAAGAAACAAATCCATCTGCCCTGAAACATACAACGAGTAATCCCGTTACTGACAACAGCATACCCATCGACCACACTATCAAACGCTCGACTTTTTACGAACAATTCAAATTAACCGAAAGGGAAAAGGAGGTTTCTTCCCTGGTCCTTGACGGAACAGAACTTTTAATTATTCAAGAGCAGCTAAGAATATCGCCAAACACTTTAAAAACACATCTTCGCAACATATTTCGCAAAACAGGTACTTGCAGTCAAAAAGAATTAATTTTGCTGTTCTGGCAGCCAAAAAAATAATCCAAATTCCAAGGAATAATTCTATATCTACTCCAACTCTCCAACAATCCTGTGAAATGAGAAACGGCCGAATTAACATCGGCCGTTTTAGCACTCATTATTATTCGATCTCATTGCCATTCAAGGAAACCCAGCCACACCTCGAACAGTATCCTCTGTCGTGAAATTTTAAGCGTGAAAATCTTTTTCCCTATATAAATACATAACCACATAATAACCCCTAGTTGAGGTAAGGTCTGCCTCATATACACCGAAAATTATCTGTATCATCTTCGGCATTACAGATACATCCATGTGCGAGATTTTGCGTGTGGTGAGCTACTTAGTATAATAGGATTAAAGAGTTGCAGATAATTTATTTTATAGGGAGCGAAATAATGAGTTATAAAATATTACTATTTGATTTAGATGATACATTACTAGATTTCGGTGCAAACGAAATTGATTCGTTAAACAAATTATTTCATCATAATGGCTATGCCTTTACGGATGAGCTGTTTCGAGTATACAATTCCGTCAACAAACAACTTTGGACTGATTATGAAAATGGAAATATTGCATTAGATGAAATATTAAACTCAAGGTTTTCAGAAACCTTGTTGAAATTGGGCAAAACTGTGGATGGTATGAAATGGGAAAATCAATATCGAGAACTTTTAGGCAATGGGTATCAACTGATAGAAGGAGCTTTGGAATTGTGTCAGAGCTTATCTGTGTCGCATAGACTGTTTGTCATCACAAATGGAATAACAAAAACTCAGATAAAGCGATTAAAACAGGCAGGATTATATGAATTTTTTGAAGACATTTTTGATTCTCAAAGCATTGGGTTCCAAAAGCCATCAAAAGAATTTTTTGATTATGTGATGGGTCATATTAAGGATTTTAAAATCGGAGAAGCGCTTATTATCGGGGATTCCTTAAATACCGATATAAAAGGCGGCCTACTGTCAGGAATTGATAACTGCTGGATCAATAGAAAATCTCAAAAACACTCTGCAGATATTCAAAGCACATACACGATCACAAGTTTAGCGGAATTATGTGACATTTGCGACCTTATATGAAATCCAACGCACGAAAAAGTCAATGCTTAAAGCTTTCAAATGTAGCTTAGTTTTCTAATATTGAGACTTACTGTAAATACGCCTTGGGGAATTCTGAACGGGGAACCACAGATTACACAGATTACACAGATTAAGAACGATTAGATAGAAACACACAGACAAAGGATAAAGGGGATGGAGAATGTGGAACGGGATTCACAGACCTATGCCATTATTG
>JARLHU010000081.1 GCA_031292095.1 Desulfosporosinus sp. | reverse complement strand
TAAATATGAAGCTGAAGGAATGAGAATCTTCTTTGATTTAATATCCCTTCCGACAAAAACTAAATAGTACGTTGTTGACATGTAAACAACGTGAGAACCCGCATTTAATGCGGGTTCTCTGCTCTTTAGTATAGATAAGGTTTCGGAGGGAGCTTATTTCTTGACCTATTTGAAAATGGGTCTCAGCACTTGCATTACTGTCAACGCTAAGCTGATACACAGGTATGTCAGCCTCTGGGTACATCTTAGACAACACGGACCATGTACCATGGTCGTAACCCCAACTGTTATCTATTTTGACAGTTTTCTTAATTAGCTCCTTTGTCAGATGGGCCAGTTCCGGTGAACCCTTTGCCTTATACACGACTCGATATAGTTCCTCTGGAAATCCATACATATCATACACCATCTTGGGATAGGCTTCGTCCGTTATTCTACTTCCCGTGGTATACCAGTGGGCAGAAATAGCAAGAATTGCTTCTGGTTTTGGAATCTCACGAGCTATTTTCGCCCAGTTCCTTGTAAAATCATTGTCTTCAATGGCATTCATAGGAGAACCGTGTCCTACAAATAATGCTGGCATCTTATTGGTTGAGTTTGCCATAATCTCTTCACCCTCCCAACTTTTTATATTTTTGTAATAAACGTACCATTCTCAATTTCCTGAAAGGCTTGTTGCAGCTCTTGATGAGTATTCATTCCGTATCTTATCGCGTAGTACAACCATTTTGTCCGTTTAGTTCGTTTTGTTCTGTTCTTGCGTTTTATTGACCAATGCTATTAATAGTTTTGTGATCGATATCCTAGTAAAATCATCAATCAAGGTTCCATCTCGATCAAATTTTGTATTAGCACCCGTTATGAAGACCTCAGGATTATTTAACACTTGGAGATCGAGTCGAACACAGACTTGGCGAAGATGGTACTGTACCCGTGCTCCACCCAACATGCCTGGGGATGCACTCATAATCGCCAGTGGTTTACCACTTAAGGGTAAATTGGTACCCCGCGAAGCCCAATCCAAAGCGTTTTTCAAGACTGGGGGTATGGAATAATTATACTCCGGTGTAGCTATTAGGATTGCATTGGCCGTAGCAAGTTTCTCTTTAAAGTCCACTACAACTTGAGGTACACCTTCAGCCTCTACATCTTCATTAAAAAACGGAATTGGAGCTAGATCCACTATTTCCATAGTTGAGCCATTAGGTAGCAATTCTGCTGCTGCGCGTAAAGCAGCCATGTTGTAGGATTTCACTCGTAGGCTTCCAGTAAAACCGATAATCTTGATCTTCGTCGTCATCAAGACACCTCCTTAAACTTCTTTCTACTCTCTAAAATGAAACATTTGTTAAAAAACCAGAAGAATACTGATCAACTTGATGTGACGTCACACCACTGCTCTTTCCTGGGACTGTCGCAAGCTATTCTGTCTTGTTTAAGTATACAGTCTCCACTAACTAGAGAGTCAACCTTTTTTTGATTGATCCAATTGGATCAATCAAAACTTTCTTTACCTTTCGTCCGGCTCTAAAAATAGCTATGAATAAACCTGTGCATGATCATCCCGACTATGTAATATCGGCTATGTGACCTCCGGAAAAATTTTTCCTTCATTACGAACCGAAAGTCCACTAGGAATAAGGAATACTACTTACACACGGAACCCCTATCTGACATTTTCCACAACCATATCTAGGTTTATATTTTTCAGCTGTTATGTTTAAGAATTCGGAACATATTTTGTGGTCCTTTCCCTTATCCAGGGATATCGCATTGACTGGACAATTCTTTCCACACGCTCCACACATAGTACAATACTCATAAATACTTTCATATACCCTTTTATCCGGAGGTAAATCTAACTCTGTAATGATGCTGCCCAATCTACCGGCAATGCCTTTTTCGGTTATTAGTCCTTTCGAAAGTCCAAATGTTCCAAGTCCACATACATAGGCTACATGTCTTTCAGACCAATTGCTTGTGAATGATACGCTGGTTCCGCTATCATTGTCAGAATTCTGAGTAGCTTTATCAAGTTTGGTTTTGGCCCAAAACCTTTCATCCAGAGACGGCACAAGGCTTCTATATCCGGCGTTTATCAATTCCGAGCTCAAATATTGGCAAAGTTTTATAACAAAAGCTTGACCTTCAATCCGTCCATGCAACCATTCTTCCGAAGGCCATGACATATCCCTTCTGTTACCCCTTTTTACTGCATCGGTAAAGGGTAAGAAAAAGGAGATTACGGTTTTGGCCTGGTGTAACCATTCTTTGGGAGTTAAGAAGTGTTGTCCTATTGCCGAGGGTTCTTTCAATAATTCGAAATACTTATCATCGGCAGCTCCAAAAGCAAAAATTGGAGTCTCGAAAATCTTCATACCAACAACCGTCTCTGAAAGCGCAATTTCCTCAGGTATAAAGTTGAACTCTGTATTTTCCATAAAATATGTCGCCATTTCGATTATGTTCTTCTTGTCCATAACTGCCTCCTTAACCTGCTACTACCTCCTTTTCTATTCTACTTTTGCATTCAAATCTAGCTGAAATGGTGAATCTTTGATTATATCAGTTCCTTCTCAACACACTCATTATATCCCCGACGAGCCTCTTTGCCAAAACTCCACCCCGTTGGTTGTTGCATGGGTGGAATGCAGCTAACTTGAACAACGAATCTAATTAGACTATAATCTAATTAGATATCCATGAAATTTGATTCTATTTACTTTTTTTCAAGGACATCCCTGTGTTTAGCGTATTTCCAGGGGCTGAATAGAAGGAGGGGAAACCCATTGCAACTGAATCGAATTGTTAGTTTTCATAAAGCATTAGCCGATCCTACACGTATTCGTATTCTGGCAATTTTAG
>JARLHU010000080.1 GCA_031292095.1 Desulfosporosinus sp. | reverse complement strand
TTTCTACAGTGTAGTTTCCAAGGAGTAATCACCAACAATTATTTTTTTTTAGTGGGTCATGTCCAGAGTTCTGAACTTAAAAATTCTTGAAAGACATCCTCATTCCTTGCCCGTAAGTTATGTTCCTCCCGGGCAGGATGCAACTGTAAGTTTTCCTATTCTTGATTTTAGATTTAGAAATAGTACAGACGCTTATCTTCTAATCCGAAGTTCCATAGAAGAAAATACCTTAACCTTTCAACTTTATAGAAAGGCAGATAGTTGATCATCTTCTACTTGGAAGAATATTTATATTTGGCACATGAAAGAAAATATCCAAGGCATACTGACTCTTTCTTTACAGAGTAAATATAAAATCGGCACGAAAAAGCGGCGGAGAGCTCATCCTTCCGCCGTTTTTGGGTTTCAAAAATTTTATCCAAAAAATACTATGCCGTTTACACTCTGTTTAAATTTCTCCGATAAGATGAGATCGTAAAATAAATGGAGGTGTACTATATGAATAACAACGTCACATTGGATCAGACTACTGCCATTACCAACGCAAGGATCTTTGACGGTGAGCGTGTTATCGATAATCAGACCGTGGTAATCAACGGAGCGCACATCCAGGCGGTGGGTAGTGTGGTGCCGGCCGGGGCAACCTTCATCGATGGTCACGGCTCAACGCTGATGCCCGGCCTTATCGACTCTCATGTGCATACCGATATGGACGGTCTGCATGATGCACTGAAGTTTGGCGTTACCACAGAGCTTGAAATGATGGGGCGTTGGTCGGCCAAACAACGAAAAGAAATATCTGAAAGGAACGATGTTGCTGATATGCGTTCCCCCGGAATGGGCGTTACCCCTAAGGGAGGTCACCCAACACAATATATGAGTTCGAGCAATAACTTGCTTATACGCTTGTTCTTCCGTTATCCGTTTGTCCAGACCCCTGATGAGGCAGTCAAATTCGTCGCCAAGCAGATTGCCGGAGGAGCTGACTACATCAAAATCTTTATCGAGGACGGAACCTGTGTTGGTTTTCCCGGACTTCCTGTATTAGATAATGAGATCCTCAATGCGGCCGTGAATGAAGCGCATCGCCATAATAAGCTTGCTATCGTCCACGTCACTACTGCTGAAGCGACAAAGCAAGCTATCGATGCCGGAGTGGATGGGTTGGGACACTTGTTCTTTGACCGCTTGCCTACCCCAGAGCTTATTGCTGATATTGCATCATCTGGTGCGTTTATTATACCCACTTTGGTGACGCTCTCCACTGCTTTTGGCAATAGCGCAGCCACACTGGCTGCCGACAAACGAGTGCGCACCAGACTTAGCAAGAAGTGGCTCGACTCGCTTTCTCGCAGCATGAATGTCTATCCACAAGGAAAGCTCGAAGATGCTTATGCAACGATCCGAGCTCTTCGCGATGCAGGCGTGGATATATTAGCAGGCTGTGATGTATCGGAACCGTTACCGATCCTTGGCGGACTCGCTCATGGCGCCAGCTTGCACCACGAACTGCAACTGTTGGTCGCTGCGGGCCTGAAGCCTATCGAGGCTCTGCGTGCAGCCACCTCCACCCCTGCACGCCGGTTTGGGCTCACCGACCGGGGGCGGATTGTCCCTGGAGCACTTGCTGATTTGCTGCTAGTAGACGGCGACCCACTGACCAACATCGCCGACACACTATCCATCCGCGCCGTGTGGCATCGCGGTGTCCAACTCACTCCTCGAGGGTAGACACCGGCGGCGATATTACCAATACAGTTTGCCCGTCATAATAATCATACTTCTCACACTCTTCAGCGAGTCTATATTCAAGTGTATTTATATCAATTTCATCTTCAGTAGCCACGTCTGAAAAATAATTAAGACATGCGAAAGAAGAAGCAGAAACCGCCAATAAGACAAAAAGTTAGTTCCTTGCAAATATGAGCCATGACATAAGAACCCCTATGAATGGTATTCTCGGAATGGCTCAACTACTAGCAATGGATCTGCTTGATGAGCATAAGGAAATGGCAACTATGATTAAAAACAGTGGTGATAACCTGTTAACTATAATTAATGATATCCTTGATTTATCAAAAATCGAGGCAGGAAAAGTTAGATTGAGCCAAGAAAAAAAATAGCACTTTTGGCGTGCCAGTGCACCCTGGTCACTGGCAATAAGATCATAAAGAATATAGCTCTTTTGAACAGACAGGGCACATTGGCGTTACGTCATTGTAAGTTATAAGTGGCAAGATGTTCCCGTGGACGAGTACGTGGAGACGGTAACGTTGATAGAGAGGCAAAAGCTCGATTTGAGAGGATTTCGAGATTCGGGTATGAGAATCGACACTATTATTAACTCTTTTCGTTTTCAAAAGATTTGAAAGATAGAGAAGGTCGGTTTAATCGAAATCCTGTAAAAAAATGGTGGTGGTTAAAAATAGAATTATTAGATTGAGCAGGCTTAGAAAAGGTGGGCTCCAAAGCAGAAAACAAGGGCAATGACGGTTATAGAGATGGCAGATCTTCTAAAAAAGCCGGGAATTTGAGATAACAGTACTTTTGAAGCAGGGGATAGTTCCTCTGCTTTTTTAATGAACTGACAGTCTTCTTCTGATCGGTCAACGGATATATAATGATATTAACCGATCGGTCAATGAGAGGACGATTCTATTGAATACCAAATTTTTTGATTTACTGACTCGTAACCCTTGTCCCATTTAAGAACGCTATAAAGGACTGGGTAGCTAGAGAAACTGGAATATTCTTTTTCATCGCAATGCCTATTTTGCGTTGCGGTATGGCAGGGAAGACCGGAACTTCCTTCAGTGTACCTAGAGCAAGTTCCTCAGAAACAAAACTTTTGATCACAGAGGCAATCCCCAACCCGATTTTTGCAAATTCAATTAAGATATCCATACTGCTGATCTCTATTTCGGGTGTAAAGCTGAGATGATTGGCCTTAAAATAGTCGTCGATATGGATCCGTGACAGATTCTTGTCCTCCATCATAAGGAGTGGGTAACTTACAAGCTTCTCAAGGGGGAGGGCGCTTTCCGGGATGTTATACTTCCTGCCTGCCACAAAGATATCCTGGATGGTCATCAACTCGATATATTCCAGGTCTCCCTTGTCCATGGGAATGCTAATAATGCCAAAATCAAGTTGCCCTTGCTCCAAAAGCTTCAAGGTATCTGGTGAAGGCCGGTTGATAATTTGAATGCGTAGGCCTGGGTACTGATAATGAAATGCCTCCAGATGGGGTAAAAAGAAGTATCTGCAAAGCGTATTGCTTATGCCCACTTTGACAATGCCCTCGGTCCTCTTTTTCAGCTTTTCAAGCATCATCTCTCCATTGTTTAGGGTTTCAAAGGCACTTTTCACATAATCATAGAGAACCTGTCCCTCTGTTGTGAGGGTGACACCCCTAGAATTTCTGATAAAAAGGGTACAACCAGTTAAGGTTTCCAACTTCTTAATCGATTTACTGATGGCGGGCTGACTAATATAGAGCCTTACTGCAGCTTCAGAAATGCTACGGCACATAGCAGTGAAATAGAAAACCTTATAAAGCTCTGTATGTAACATGATATAACCTCCGGTTATGAATATTATGAAAAATAGGCATTTTAATTATAACAGGAAACGGAGTAGGATGGAATTAATGAAAAGGGGGATATTGCCTATGAATGCGATTGAAAAAATCATTGCTACCCATGCAGGTCTTAAAACCGTCAAACCGGGACAGATCGTTGATGTGACGCTTGATTATGTGATGGCCAATGACGCTACAACCACCTTGGCGATTGATGTATTCAAAAAAGAATTAAAGGGTGAACGGGTTTTTGATCGCGAAAAAGTGGTCTTGGTTATGGATCATTATACTCCTTGCTGTTCTGTAGATGCAGCGGAAACCCACAAAAAGATGCGGCAGTTTGGCAGGGATCAGAAGTTGAAGTACGTTTACGACGGTGTGGGGGTATGTCATCAACTCATGCTGGAGCATCATGCCAAACCGGGCGATTTTATCATTGGCGCCGATTCTCATACCTGTACGTATGGTGCTATCGGAGCTCTTTCCACAGGTATGGGATCAACGGATGTGGCGGTAGGTTGGATGGAGGGTAAGGTCTGGATCAAGGTGCCTTCCGCCATCAAGATCATTGTCAGCGGTAAATGGCCCATGGGTGTATACTCCAAGGATCTCATCCTGAAGGTGATCGGCGACCTGACCGCCAAGGGTGCTTCTTATAAGGCCCTGGTTTTTGAGGGAGAGGCCATTAGGGACTTGACGATTTCCGAGCGGGCGACTCTTTGTAATATGGGCATTGAAGCAGGAGCGAAATTTGCCTATGTGCAACCTGATGAAAAAGTGAAAGCCTTCATGAAGGAAATGGGAAGAGAGTATTATCCGGTGATTGAGGCCGATGAGGATGCTTCATATGAACGGATATTAACTTACAATGTAGCAGACTTGGAACCCCAGATCGCCTACCCCCACAGTGTGGATCAAGTCAAACCCCTGTCCGACTTTGCAGGTCTCGAAATTGATGAGGTGTTTCTGGGTGCTTGTACCAATGGCAGGTTTGAGGATCTTGAAACAGCGGCGGCTATTCTGAAGGGGAAAAGGATCTCCGACAAGGTGCGGATGCTGGTCACACCTGCCAGCAACGCGGTATACATGGAGGCAATGAAACGAGGTTTGATCAGGACTTTTATTGAAAGCGGCGCCATGGTATCCCCCCCTGGCTGCAGCGCCTGCTTTGGCGGTACCATTGGCATTATCGGGCCTGGTGAGCGTCTGCTTACAACGGCCAATCGGAATTTCAAAGGCCGCGTGGGTAGCCCTGATGGAGAAATCTATCTTGCAAGTCCGGCAACTGCAGCAGCTTCTGCACTCTATGGAAAAATAACCGATCCAAGGAAGGTGATATAATATGATCAGAAGTAAAACGATCAAATTTGGAGATAATGTGGATACCGATCAGATCATTCCTGCCCAATACCTGAGTCAGGCTACAATCCAGCAAATGGCTCCCCATACCTTTGAATTTTATGAAAACTTTACGAAAGAATTTAAACCGGGAGATATTATTGCCGGCAATGATAATTTTGGGTGCGGATCTTCAAGGGAACAGGCTCCTGCCGTTCTCAAGGAAAGAGGTGTCAGTGCAGTTATTGCCAGAAGCTTTGCCAGGATTTTTTATCGTAACGCCATCAACATTGGGCTGCTGTTGGTGGAATGTGAAAAAGCGGATGAGATCAGACAGGGTGATGTACTGGAGATTGACACTCAAAAGGAGGTCATTAGAGATATCACATCCGACAGTACCCTCGAAATCACTCCTTTGCCATCTTTCATGCAAGAAATATTGAATTGTGGTGGGATTGTAAAATATCTTGATAACAGGAGAGGATAACATGACAGATTGGAGTGCAAATCAATACTGAATTTAAAAATGAGCGGACACAACCTGCTATTGATTTGGTAAATCGTATTTGTATGGAGAGCTCGAAGAAGATTATCGACATCAGTTGCGGACCGGGAAACAGCACAGAGGTTCTTGCACGTCGATTCAAGGGGGCGTATATCGCAGGCGTCGACAACTCGGAGAATATGATTTCTAAAGCAAAAGAAAATTATCCACACCTTGATTTCTCACTCTGTGATGTGGGCGGAGATTTATCAGGGCTGGATAATGACTTTGACATATATAAATCTGGAGGATGAAATCTGTGTTTAATATAGTTGTTCTGGGAATCGTAAGTTTTTTGACAGATATTAGCTCGGAAATGGTTTATCCATTGCTACCAATCTTTTTGACAGTAACCCTTGGAGCAAGCCCCGCTGTTGTGGGAATCATTGAAGGGATTGCTGAGAGTTTAGCAAGTTTGTTTAAGGTTTTTTCGGGGTATTGGGGAGATAAAACCAAAAAGAAGAAAGAACTAGCCATTGTGGGATATGGTAGTTCCTTCTTTGGAAAGGTTATTCTTATCCTGGCAGGGTCTTGGAATGGCGTATTACTTTCACGTATCGTTGACCGATTAGGTAAAGGCGTCCGCACCGCACCTCGTGATGCCATAATTGCCGACTCAGCGGAGGAAAAGTCATTCGGACAGGCTTTCGGCTTACATCGTGCGATGGATACTTTTGGAGCAGTGATAGGGGTTGGCATTGCCTACTTATTGTTGATGGGGAATTCTTCTAATTTCCAACGTATTTTTATATTCTCTATGATCCCGGCATTTCTAGGGGTTGTTGCCCTCTTCTTTATCCGTCATCCTCGAAAAGTAAAAGAAAGTAGTAATAAATTTTCCTTTTCCTGGTCCCAGTTAGATGGAAGGTTAAAGGCTTTCTTAGTTTTGACCTTCATCTTTAATCTAGGAAATTCCTCAAATCAGTTTTTGCTCCTAAGGGCGAATAATCTAGGGGCATCTGCCCCTTTGGTTGTCCTGTTGTACCTTGTTTATAACCTCAGTTATGGGATTTTGTGCTATCCGTCCGGGAGAGTTTCAGATCTGATTGGTCGTAAAAAGGTGCTTGTTGTGGGATATTTTATATACGCACTTGTATATTTTGGTTTCGCAAGGGTGTCAGGTCTAACTTCAATGTGGGCGCTTTTTATCATTTATGGTATATACATTGCCTTAACTGAAGGGGTAGAGAAGGCCCTGTTAGCGGATATTGCACCCTCCCATTTAAGGGGAACTGTTATTGGGTTACATGCTACGCTTGTGGGGGGAGCATTACTTCCAGCGTCTTTTATAGCAGGGCTCTTGTGGGAATTAATGGGAGTTAGTGCACCGTTCTATTTTGGCGCAGGAATGGGTCTTCTCGCTGCAATAGGGTTATTATTTATCTTTAATAACCAACAACACGTCGTATAAGTTTTTTGTGTTTTAGGAGGAATAAGATAAAGCAATGCAAATAAAAGTAAAAATTAAAATATCGTTATTAGAAGGAGAAAGTTTACGAGGTTATATTGCTAGTCAAGAACT
>JARLHU010000079.1 GCA_031292095.1 Desulfosporosinus sp. | reverse complement strand
TTTGCCACTGTTGTGGTTGCTGCTGCGTAATTCTAACTAGTATAAATGAGACTGGAAAATCCGCTGCTAAACCTAGCAACTTTACACCTGAATTAAACTTGGAAACATGCATCGGGTGCGGAACTTGCGCTGAACGTTGTCATATAAAGGCCATTACCATGCAATCTGATAAGGACGGGTCAGAAGTACCCGTTGTGAATAAAGAAGTTTGTATAGGCTGTGGTGTGTGTTCCTCTGCTTGTCCTAATGGTTCGTTAACCATGTCTCGAATTTTGAACTTGCATGTTCCTCCTAATAATGCAAAAGAGAAGTTCTTAAGAATTGCTAGGGAAAAAGTGGTTGACGTCCAGTAAACGAAGGATTGAAACTACTTGCATTGACTGCATAAGCTGTCATCCTGAAGAACCGAAGGAATTGTGGGGTTACCCTGTTGATACTCCTAGCAATGGCTAGGTTGAGCAGGAAGCACCCACCTCTTAGGTGGTGTGTGATCAGGAGTATTCCATTAAAGAAGAGTTATTTCATTGGCAATCTCAGAGTCGAACGACGGAGGAATCGGTCACAAGCTTATTTAGATAAAAAGTCAATGAGTATCATATTGAACAAAATGCAGGAATCGTTATACAACCCGTCGAAATAAGTCAAAGGAACACCGGAGTTGTGACGATTTTTAAATTTATATTATAACGGGAATTGCAGAAGCAAAAAAGGAATTCGGCGAATGCCGAGAGTCTATTATTATTATAGAGGGGTAGGTATCATTGGCAAGTGATGTAAGCGGCAATCGGTTTTTGAACATAAATATGGATGAACGCAGATTGTCCATTGTGGTATTTTCCTTATTTTTTTCATGGGTGCTGGCGTTTCCTTTTGAGGGGCAGATTTTATATGGTCTTGCCCAGCACTATAATATAGAGCCTCATACGATGGTCTTTGGGTCTATCGCGGCCACTTTTGTGGGTTTGTTTCTCTGCGGGTTTTTGATTAAGACCATGTCAGCGGCTAAGAAACTGATACTTTTTTCCATTGTTTTTTGTATGCTTGCAAGCAGTATCTTCTTCTTCGCACCTTCTAACCTCTGGACTATTGCCTTGATCTCAAGCTCCTTTCTGGGAGGTGCCTGTGTGGCAGCCTGGGGCTTTTTCTTTAAAAGCGGAACACCATCCAATGAGCGAATAAGAACAGCCGCCGATGGGTTGATTTATTCCAATATCCTTATGATCCTTATCAATATTACGGCCGTCTATTTGTCACCGTATAGCGGGTTAGGCCTGTCAATACTAATGCTTGTCGGGGCATTATTTTTTTCACTCCAATTGCCCGTAAACGCTCAACCGAAAGCTGGTCAGCCCGAGACAATAGAACCGGATATAAGTATCGTCAAACCGCTTGTTTTTTTATGTTTGTTTATTGCGATTATTACCATTAACTCGGGGTTGATGTACCAGGTGATCAACCCTGCCTTTGCGCATCTAGAGTGGCTTGTAAGTTGGTATTGGGCAGCACCCTATATTATTGCTCTATTTATTATGAAGAATCTGCCCAGAAAAACCAATCGAACCTACATACTTTATGTTGCCATTGCTATGATAGGACTAGCCTTTATTGCCTTTATGACTTTTGACCGCTCGGCGTTAAGCTATATGGTCGTCAATACTCTAATGCTAGGAGCCTGTGGCGTTTTTGACCTTTTTTGGTGGAGTATTCTGGGCGAAATGTTGGACTTTAATAATAATCCTGCCAAAATTCTTGGGGTTGGGCTTTCTGCAAACGTGTTGGGTGTACTGCTTGGTGGACTGGTTGGAAATGCCATCTATACTTCCGAGGTTCCAAGCCACAATTCGTCAGCATTAGCATTGGTAGTGGTATGTGTCACCCTAATTATTCTCATGCCGCTTCATAAACAACTTTCTAAATTGCTGAAAAACCATGCTTATTTGACGGAGTTGTCAGAAATGTCATCGGACGAACAAAGCAAGACGGTTAGTAACTTTGTGCAAATTGGACAACTTACAGAGCGAGAAAGTGAAATTGCAGCTTTGCTCCTAAAGGGACGAACCTATAAAATGATTGCTGATGAATTGCATCTAAGTCAAAATACAGTTAAAACGCATATCAAAAATATTTACTCCAAACTCAATATCCAAAGCAAGATGGAACTGGTCAATCTGATGATGGAAAAGTGATAACAGGGCGCTAAAAGGCCCCTCACCCGAAAGGGTGAGGGGCCTTTTAGCGCAAATCACCCGTTTTAGGTGATGACTTGTAAGCAGAAAGTTATTATTCTAGCTCTAGGAGTCTACCAATGAGAGGGGTGATAGGTTGAAAGCAATCAGTCAAAGGGTATGTTTCCTTGTAATAGCAACTGGTTTAGGTGTATTGACTGCTGTTTATAGTTTTATCACAGATCTCACAATGCATCAGCTTCAATGGGATTCGTTGTTGGTGGTTGCAATATCGACGACTGTTTGTTTGCTTGGTTTCCTAATCTGTGAAAATAGAAAACTCAAGATAGCAAGGCTGATCATCGAAAATACAATCCTGTACATCCAGCTCGCCACAATCGATGTTTGTAACGGTGGCGAAACTGACAACCTTTTACCCAGCGGGGGGATAGAAGTTTCTATTTCCTGCTTCGGCATACTTCTAGATGCCAAGGTAATAAAATTCAATGTTGAAGGCATTCAACTGAAAGCCGTGGAAATAGGGCGCCAATTTATCTGCTTGACTTACGGGAAAGCCGAGCTAACTCAGAAAATACGGATTCTTCATGAAGTAATCAGCAATAAGGAGCTAGAAAGCATCGTGGAAAGATTTCGCCATGAAATTGGTGTTGTTTCTGTGCTAACAGATTGATAAAGAGGAGAGGTTTTAACAATGAATACAATAGCAACGACTGAAATACCAGATGGAAACTAGCACTTAAAATGATTGCGAATCCGGGTGAAGTGATAAAGAATCAGATGACACAAGTTCCGTGGCTATTTTCGTTGTTGGTTTCCGGTCTTTCTTTCACCCTTTTTTTTCTACAAACAGGTCTGGATATGTATAGAACCGGGCAGATTGAAGTTCTTTACTTAATATTGATTACCGTGCTGGGGCTTCTTTACGGAACAGTCGGAGTTGCGTTGATTGCAGTCCTGGCTTGGGCTTTATCTCAGGCTTCGGAGCGGAATTATACTATTAAATGGGCAATTTCATCTTTTTCCCTGGGCTATTCTGCTACGTTGGTTTATGCCCTGCTAGGCGTAATATTTTCGCTCACATTGGGTTGGAAAACGGCTGTAGCATTTGGTGTGACCGGAGTTTTATGGGCATTGAGGCCGGCCATGTTTACGATTCGTCAGATGTCTGGAGAACGGGTTGCATTTAGTATCGTTTTAACGACATTGTGCGGTGCCATCCTCCTCTTTGGCTGGGCACAGCTGGGTCGTTTCGGGTTTTAAGGCATAAATATTCGATTATACATAAACAGGAGGTTGGTAATGGAAATGAATCTAGGCTATGCAAGGAAATCAGGACAGAAAAGCGTTGTGTTTTGGCCAGTATATTTGTGTTTTGTGATATTTGGCATTTTAATTCCATTTAGCAAACCGGATATTAAAATTACTTCTTTAATATTATCGATAATCATCGCAACAATAATAGGGTTCCTGATAGTAAATCTGCTCATTATGTTCTTAAATCGCGGAAATCAAGCGTTGTATGCAGAAAATAACCAGTTTGCACGTCAAGCGGTGAGTACAGGTATGTTGTTTATGATTCCTTTTACAGTGCTAGCGATAATCGCTCAATTACTTCTGGGATGGAAGACAGTGATGCCCTTTGCATCCGCAGCTATTATGACTGCCTCAGCTACGGCAGGTACTGAAATTATGAAAAAAGGCGCTAAGGGCATCAAAAATATTCTGATGCCCTCGTTCTTCGCTTTTGTATTTTCTACTGGTTGGATGATGCTGGTAGGAATATTGCCTTGACACTCCGCGCGACTGAAGTCGGCGGGTTCTTAGGTACATAGACTTCCCAAATACTCTCGCTTACAGGCATAATATTTCATCTGCAAGGTACAACATATAAGGACTGGTACAATTTCCCTAAGCCTTTACTACCAAGCAGCCCAGCGGCTTACATTAGCGATAGCACGACGCCCGTGTCTCGACGCTTTTGACTAAAATTTGTTTAAGTCATATCCTAAATATACCATAAAAAAAGATGCGTGTATATTATTTAATCAGCCTTATTAAGAATAGAATTGCCTTATATCCCCATAGCTGAAGTTAGGGGCTTTACGGCAGCACGAGGTAAAGATGATTGGGGGAGATAAGCTTGACGATATTAAATAGAACTATTAACCGGAAACGCGTAAAAAAATCGTTTTTATCTGTAATACTATCTGTCGTATTGGTGCTATTAATAGAAACCTGTTATCCGGGCACAGCCCTAGCAGGTGGTATTGTAGATGTGGTTACGGAAGTTGCCAATAAAAATTATCAATCACCTGAATTTAAATCTGGCGCAGAGGATGTGACCGGACACGGTTTTAACATGAATGCGGGATATGGTGGTTATGCAAATGGTCATGGAGGCATATCGGTTTTAGGACCGGTTGATTCCGGGGATATGAGCATATTACTTAGCTATGTGGACGGTGAAACGCAGAATACTAACATTCAAACAACTCGTATGAATGGCGGAGAAGTGCGTGAGTATACCATGGAAGATGGAATCGGAGTTGGAGTGGTACTGCCAGACTATTTTATTACCGTGGAGACTTATCAGTCCGGCAACAGTAGCACGATCGATTTTCAAAAAGCGAAAAGCATTGCTCAACAGGTGTTGGATGGCATGGAGAAAAATGGTTTACTTAGCCAGCCTGCTCCGGATATCATAAACCCTTCCGCAGCAAAACCAGCAAAAACTGTGCCGGTAACTTCGTCTGTGGTCACCGGTAACCCTCTTGATGAACCAATACCTATATCAGATACCAATAATATTGCAGGGGTGGGAAATGGACCCACTGCGCCAACGACCTTTACTATAAAAACCCCTCATTTGGTTACTTTTATTCAAAATTATCACTGGAATAGTGGCAAGGGAGCTTCCCCAGGTAAGATCGGATTAACCGATCAGAAAGGTATAGTTTACGGTCCCTGGCAGGCAGCTGGTAAGCCGGGGCAAGGAGGAGTGCCGAATGCCTACTGGGAAGTATCTCCAAATGTTGTAATTCCAGTAGGCACCTACACAGTCACTGATTCCTCGTCGGCCAGCTGGTCAGCCAATACCGAATCTGGAGGCAGAGGAATGAGTCTGGTTCGTGCCACTCCCAACTATAAAGTCAACAGCGGTTCTGTTGATAATCTTACTGGAAAGATTTCTGGGGGTACAACGGACAGTATTGATAATACTGAAAGTCCAGCTGGGGTAGGTTCAGTAGGGACTATTCCTGGGCCGTCAAATACTACCGAGGCTATAGTAGGTGTGGCGGTACCAGGAATAATTGCAGTAAGTCTTGGTGCTTTAGCAGGACTAGGAGGCGGTGGATTTGCTCCACATGGAGGAACGACCCAATCCCCTAATGCAGGAGGGACTGCTCCTGGAGGCGCAGGCAATTATCCAGGACCGGGAACGCCCGGACGCGGAACAAATCCGACTGGAGCGGTTCTAGATACTAATCAATTAGGGCGTAGAAGGCGTGAGGAAATCAGTATCGATACTGATGAGATGGGCCAGGGGTCTATAATAATGCCCGGAAATGACGGTACGTACATCGAGAACACTGATGAGGCCGGGGTGTTTATTCAAACAGAGCAATTGCCACCTTCGCTGATCACGGATGCAACTGATACCGATATTTTGATTGATACAAGTGCTTTCGATGGCCCTAGCCCGGCTAGAACAACGATACCTGAATCAGGTATTGATATAGGAACGGAATCACGTAATGGAGTTCAAGCTGGTGGTCGGGAGCTTGACGGAAATGGTTATAACCCCGAAGGTTATGACCAGGAAGGGTTTGACCGAGAAGGCTTTGATGTCAATGGCTACAATGCCAAAGGATATAACCGCTCTGGCTATAACCCCAAGGGCTATAATGCGGCTGGCTATAATAAAAATGGCTTTAACGAGGACGGCTGGGATAAAGAAGGCTTCGGTAAGGATGGCTTAGATAAGGCTGGCTTTGACCATGAAGGTTATGATAAGGCTGGTTACGATAAAAATGGTTACAACAGGGAGGGCTATGACAGAGAAGGCCGTCAACAAGAAGGCTATGACGAACAAGGCTATGATAAAAATGGATTTAATAAAGACGGCTTTGATAGAGACGGTTGTGACAGAGAAGGCTTTAATTATGAAGGATATAATCGAGCGGGGTATGACCCTTGGGGCTATGATAAAAATGGGTATGGTAAGGACGGGTATCACTGGAGCGGCTACAATGCTGATGGTTATGATCGTAATGGAAGGCATTGGGATAAAAATCCTTTTGAAGGGGATGGAAATCCATTCAATGTAGGGAGACATAACCCATTTGAGGATGATAGAGAAGTCCTACCTTATGGCACCACCTGGAAAGCAACCAAACCACCGTTGGGAGAACCATATCCTAAAACCCTAGATAAATACGGAGCAAAACCATGGACGGACGAACCACAAGTGCCTGAACAGGTCAAAAATACTGATGTATCTAAGCCAGGGGTTAATAATGACGCGGGCTTTGTACCTGGTCCGGAAGACCCCCAGGGAACGTTGAAAAACCATGACGTTGGCACGGGAAATGCGCCTCAAACGCCGAATGAAAGCAGCACTCCTGATAATCAGCCAGAGAATAGCCAGGATACTCCTTCTGATCAGCAAGTAGAGACTGGAGATGCGAACACCTTTACGTATATTGATCCAGAAACAGGTAAGACGACAACCTATGAGTACGAACCGGGTTATACAGGGCCGAGGCAGGGCGAAACTCAAATACTTGTGGGAAAGACTGATGGGCAGACTTATAATTTAAAATTTGATGCGGTTAAAGGGAAATGGGTCAATACCGAATCAGGTAACGAATTTAATCCTGAGACCTTTGAAAGCTGGCAGAATAATTTAGCTATCGATAAACAACGAACGGCTCACGATTTAGAAATAATGACCAAAAGGCAGGATGCCAATAGCAAGGCCATCGACCAAAACCTGGCTGACTGGAACAAACTTGATCAAATGCAAAAAGCTGCTGACAAGTATAATATCGGCGAACCTGGCGGGCCAGAAGATGTCGATAATACTATACAGAAATTGAAAGATGACATGCTGGCCGGGAAACAACTTGACCAGTCAAAGGTGGATCAGATTCGACGGGTAATTGACAACCGCATCATGGGAAAAACCTCTGCCGATAACGGTGAGAGCTGGGAAGAAGTGCCCTGGTACCAAGATATTGACTCTGCTCTCAAGGCCAATGCGGCAACTGTAAAAGAAGTGGTAACTGCGGAAAAGGATGATGGCAGCATTTCCTGGTTAGGGATGGGTGCTCGCATTATGATTACGGCGGCGTCTGGCGGTATAACATATGTTGGGCAAGTTGGATCAATAGCCGTGGAAATCGGATCAGGGGTAGTGATGGATGGTGCCATGACGGTAACGGAAGCCATGTACCGTATGAAGGATTCCATCGACAAAGGAGAGTCGGATTTTAGCGCGGCTTCCAAGGCTGTAGGAATGACAGTTTTAGGTGAAGAAATGGGTTGGCTGGCAGGCGAGGCCGGTGGAAAGTTAATGAATGATATGATGGAAAAATTCCCTGTGTTTTCCAATAAAGCCGGAGACTTTCTTGAAGTTGGTTTGTTAAAAATTATGAAAGCGAATCAAATAGCCAGCAAGGGTCTGGGGATAGTCGGCAAGGAAAGTGCAGAGGACACGCTAAAACAAATCCAAAAACGCATTACCGAGCTAGGGGCGGATTCGACCGAACAATCGATTGATAAGTCTACTAGTCATATTAGCAGGGTAGTAGCTGGTTCCAGTGATGATATTGCCAGAGGAGGAGGCAAAGCAGTTTCCAACAGCACGGATGATATCGCTAAGGGCGAGGGTAGAGCAACCTCTGAAGGTAGTGAGGAAATCACAAGATCCGTCAAGACAGGTGATGCCTCAAAAACTCCTGATGTCCCTGATCATATTCCGGAAGGCATTAATCGTGGGGCAAGGACTCCTGAACAGGTACTTGATGATCCGGCAGCGATGGTCAAAGCAGAGAAAACGATGCAGGCAAATGTTAAAGATTATGATAAATTGCCTCCCAACAGACAACAGGAACTGGTCAGGGAGCAGGTAATTTATGATGAATACAAGCGGCAGGCTGAGGAGAAAACCTGGAATATCTCCGACAAGGTTCAGCGTCAAGAAGATATTACCGTTGAGGATATCCTAGAAATGAAGGCTGACCCGGCTTCAATGAGAACCCTGAAAAATATAGAACAAGTAGACGGTTTAGGAGCAGAGCTGGGTACTGGCGGATCACGCCAGGTGCAGACTAAGTTTAATGATGTATTAAATGAAAACGTCTACCAGCCTTCCTATAGGGATGTAGAGAGCCACCTATCAGGAAGATATAACGGGGCTGAAATACGGGTTCAAACGGTTCGGACACCAAAAGCAGGGCAGGAATGTAACCCCTGGGATATAAATACGGACAACGATATTGTTGCTCAGCGCCTGGTCAATGGTCCCAATGGTCCTGAATGGGTAGAAATTCCCCGAGGTGAATGGGAAAAAGAATATTATGAATCATATGCGAAGCATACAGGGTTTACTGTGGATCAAGCGACGAGCAGATTCCCCAACGAAAAATGGAGCGGCATGACTGAGCCTCAGCAGGTGAAAAAGTGGGCAGAGCTTCACGGGGAAGAGCCTGCCGATGTTGGTATGCTTGCAGGCGGTCGGGATTTTAGTAACCAGCGGACAGCAATGCTCAATGGAGAACGCCCGATGAGAGAAGCTACTCCCAGAGAACTTGAGCGAGGGATTGAATCCGTAACAATCGACGGCAAGGAAATGGTTCCGGTAAGTACGTCAGAGTTGGTACAAAGAGGACAGACAACTCTATTGGATTCAGAACAGCTGTCCATGATGGAAAAATACAAGATTAATGAGGAATGGAACAAACTGGGCAGTCCGGCAGATATCATGAAAAACCAGACCGAATCTATGGAACAGTTGAGCAAAGCTGCAGAGGCAACGCAAGGGTTAGAAAACAGTTATCGAAATATGGGTTTCAAAGTTGAGCAGATGCCAGATAACATGCAACAGGCAATTAAAGTGGTCAAAAACAACAGTCTTTCTCCGGCTGCTCGGGCGGCTCGCCTGCAGGAGCTGGGTTATCCGACACCTGGAGATTTTGTGGAAAAAGTAACCAGTCGTATGGGTGCTATTCGCGCCGCTCGTAGGTAACAAGATTAATGATGATTATTAAGAAATAAACAAGGGAGGTAATAGGATGGATAATAATCAAAATTTACTGGACGGTACTGAGGTATTTAAGCTTGCGCCCATGGATATTGACCATTTATTCAGAGTCTCGGGACGAAACGGGAATAGTCTTTCCCCTTTTCGTTACAATCCTGAGCAAGCTTCAAGCAGTACACCCTCTGAATCGTTTAAAGCATTAACACAGAGTCCCAAATTTCAACAGATTGGTAGGCGGTTGTTGGAACCGGATTTGAGAATCGAGTTTCACAACGGCGGTGGGGTGGTCGCTGACGACAAATATTTCGCATTACTTTCAACCAATTATAAAAGCGTTTTAGCACAGTTTATTAATTCTGAGGGTGATATCCTTCTCTTATTGTTTCCGGACTGGGAAACATTTCTGAAATGGTGGATCGGGGTTTATGCGTCCAAGGGTATGGGCGGTTATCAAACTGTATTCCCAAATGTTATGGGTATCGAAGTCTTGGTCTGTGCCTTAAATTGTATTGATATTTATCGACGTTCTTATATGGAAAGTATGCTGGATTATCGCGCCGGGGTCAATTTATCACTGACAACTCAGGATTTTGTGAGTCTTCTAAAACGATCTTTAGCCAGTAAGGATAAACGGTGGCTATTGCCCACGATGTTTGAAATTACACCAGGTCTCAAAAACAGCAGTATTGCCTTAAAACCTGAACATATTCAGCAGGTCAAAGAATTAGGCTTTGTCACAAGTCATGAAGAGGCCTTAACTTTAGATGAGCGATCCAAAATCATAGGAACAGAGTTTATAACCAGTTGGATGGGATCGATCGGTTGGCAAGCAACAGTTTTGACAAACGGAGAAGAACGTAGCCTTGCCAAGCTGTTTATGGCGATCACGTCATTTACCAATCATCTTGTTTCCTTTGAAACCGGGGCAAATGGAGATACACGTTTCCGGCACCAAGCATGTACAGGTCCAGAACTTATCGGAAAAATGTCAATGTGGATGGAAGAATTACAAAAAGTAATCACTAATACTGCGCCACGGACGAATACTGTAGCTCCGGCAGAAAGTGGCAATAACAGTGCACCCAAAGCAGAAGTCTGCAAGCAGTGTGGTACGGAAATCAGACCTGGTAAGAAATTCTGTAACAATTGTGGTAAAGCTGTTTAATAAGGGAGATTGGCATGGAAAGCGATGTAAAATTTTGCCCAAATTGTGGAACTGAACTAGTTCCTAATGACAAATTTTGCGGTAATTGCGGTTACGATACGCAATCTTTGGCAACGCTTGAAATAAATCTAAAACCAAAAGAAAGTAAGTTGGGTCAAGCTCGGGCTACATCAAGTAGGATGGAATTATGGCGGCGTATGGCTCTACTGTTTGGTATTCTAATTGGTCTGCCATTATTTTTCTATGTAGCGCCCGCTATGGTTGGTGTAACCACAGTAGACTGGGAAAAGGAGCAGGTTCGTGAGCTGAAGTCGTACAGTGGATATGTAACAGCAGAAAGCAGACGGTTAAACCAATTACCGCTGTCCGATTATATGAGTGAAAGAACCGGCGATAAAGTAACGTCGGTCGCTAGCAGTCAATGGCTGGAGTTTTTTACCAACGTTCAGCTAGCCAGCAGTGGTCAATACGATAGTACACCCTATGGCAACCGGGTAAGTGAAGAGGACAAAGATCCTTTGTGGAAACCAACCAGCCCGGTGTCAGTCTTTTTCAAACCGGACGAAATTCCTTTTGCCCAGTGGGGACTTCTTTCGGAAGACGGAGATGAAGCTTATATCAGCACCAGTAACGATGGAAAGACTGCTTATTTGCGGCTTAGTTATCAAGATTATAGCTCCAGCATATCGGCAATGTATAAACCATATAGGGTAGCGCCAGGCTGGCTTTATAATCCCTACCGCAAGATAGGGAGTGCAGTCTTATTGCTTGGCTTGTTGGTCTATATATTCTTGCCCCGTCGCAAAAAAGAGCCGGAGGACATTTCGTATTCCACAGGGAGCATGCTGGCAGGGGATTTTGTTGCTTTGATCTTGTTAGTACCTTTTTTCGGACTGCCATTTTTTATTAATGGGGGAACGGTACAGGCCTTGACAGGGATGTTGGTAATCAGTGCAGTTATGTGGTTTATATCCCTCATTTTCATAATACTGCTCTATTACAATGCTTGGAATGCTTCTTATCGAATTACCCTAACAGCAGACTCGCTATCGAGGATCACCTTTAGAGGGGTTCGGGAATTCAGCTTTGATGAAATAACGGAAGTGAATATTGTTTCTTTGAGAAATCCGGGCTGGTTTCGTAAGCTGTTCTTAGTTTTGGCATTTTTATCGGCTATGAGCGGGCGTGCTTCTACTCAGCCGGCTGGAAGTGCCTTGCTGGCTAATAGTGCAACGTATGGCGGATTAGAAATTTGCGGTCCTAGCGGTAAACCAATGTATATCTGGTTTATCAATCAAAACGGGGGTGTAATCATTAAAAATTTTGACAAGGTCATGAAGGCTATTGAGGCCTCCGGTATCAGGATTAACAAAGAAATACGCAAAATCGAAGGGTTCTCTATGTTTATGTAGTGAATATCATTAATGAAAAAGGCTCTTGTATGGTGAATCTTATAAATCGGTATACATAGGTAAATAGATTAAAGAGGAAGAGAAAAAATGAACAGTGGCAAAATGTATTACCTTAGCACGGAAGATGACGCTACGATCTACAATTACTACCGGACTGGAGATAAGGTGCGTCATCACAAAAGCTTAAACGGTCTGGAAAAGTATTACAAATCAGGAGACACCATTATTTTTTGCAACGCTTGCTGATATTAAGGGTTTCATCCAAGCAGTAATCAGCAAATTTTTTTAATGGCTATTAAGAAAACAAGAGAAGCTCTATTCTGAGGAATTTTCAGGGTACAGCTTCTCTTTTCGTATCCACATAAGGCGAATAGCCTTTTATCTAGTGCGAACTTAGCAAACCCATTGAGATTTAAGCAGGGGGCATTTGTTTTAAGTGCAGAATGTTGACTACATTAGTCAGTTACGATAAAATTAGTTGACCAATCAAGTCAACTGGAAAGAAGGGGGTTGCTATGGTAAAAGAAAACAACAAAAATGTATCGAGTTCGGAAGATTCTAAACGCCAGAGTATTTTGAACGCGGCGATGGCCGAATTTTGCAATGGTTACGAAAAAGCTTCGACCGATGCCATCGTCAAATCTGCCGGCGTCTCAAAAGGGCTGCTGTTTCATTACTTCGGAACGAAGAAAGATTTATTTTTGTTGGCGTATGACTTTGCAATCCAACTTGTTATGGTGGAATTTTACGATTTAATCAACTTGGGTCAAAGAGATCTTTTGGAACGCTTGAGACAAATCGCGTTGCTCAAGATGGACTTAATGCAAAAGCACCCGATGGTGTTTAATTTTATCGCACACGCCTCGTTTCCCGATAACGCAGACGTCAAAAGCAGCATCTTAGAACAGCAAGATAAGCTTACTAATGACGTATATCCTAAACTGTTTTATGACATTGACCGCACCTTATTCCGTGAGGATATTGATGTGGACACGGCAATCAGAGTCATTCTCTACACCCTCGAAAGCTATGCGCAAGGCGAAGCGAATCCTGACAAATCAACCGCGGATTACTACGGCGAATACCAGCGGTATTTAAGCGATCTTGAACGATACATCCAACTTTTCAGAACAAGCTTTTATCGGCAGGAGGTATAACAATGGCAGTCATCGAAATAAGCGGTCTGACCAAATCCTACGGAAAAACACAGGCGCTTCGCGGTATCGATCTATCCGTCAAGCAAGGCGAAATTCACGGTTTCATTGGCATGAACGGCGCGGGAAAATCCACGGCGATCCGCATTCTGCTTGGTATGCTGAAAAAGGACGGCGGAAAGGTAAACCTGCTGGGAGGGGATCCCTTCAAGAACTGTGTGGAACTGCATAAACGCCTCGCTTATATACCGAGCGAAATCAATCCGTGGCCCGATCTAAGCGGTGGCGAGGTGATTGATTTGCTTTCCCGTCTGCGCGGCAAACCGGATTCACAACGGCGTGCGGAGTTGATCGAGCGGTTCCAGTTTGATCCGAGTAAGAAATGCCGCAACTATTCCAAAGGGAATCGGCAAAAAGTTGCGCTGATTGCGGCACTCGTGTCGGATGTCGAACTGTATATTTTTGACGAACCGACCTCCGGGCTTGACCCACTGATGGAATCGGTCTTTCAGGATAACGTGCGAGAAATGGCGACGCAGGGTAAAACAGTGTTGCTCTCCAGCCATATTTTATCTGAAGTGGAAAAACTCTGCGACCGCGTAACCATTATCAAAGAGGGGCGGATCGTGGAATCGGGTAGTCTGCGTGAATTGCAGCAGTTTTCACGCCTGATCGTCCAAGTGGAATGTGCGCGGCCCGTCCAAGGACTACAGCTTCCAGGTGTATACGGCCTCAGTTGCCAAGGAAACACGGCCAGCTTTAGTTTCGATGCCGCAGCGCTCAATGCGACCTTAAAGACATTAACGAACTATGAAATGGTTTCCCTGCATTGCGCCCCGCCGGAGTTGGAAGATCTCTTTTTGCACTATTATGCCACGGACGGTGCAGCGAAATGAAACAAAACGATTATACAGCGACCGGAAACTTGCTAAAACTCTATCTTCGGAATAACAAGGTGATGACCGTCTTACTCATCTTGCTGCCATTTTTGTTTGCCTATGCTGCGGCGGCATCTAATATGGCGATCTTACAAACCCCAAATCAGCTAAGCACCTACATCAGGGAAAATCAAGGAAACTTGCTGCTGGGCACGATTGCCGCTAACTCCATTGCTGGTGCAACAATTTGGCGCATCCGGATTTCCACTGTCCTCATTACGTCGATTCTCAGTGTCGTACTCGTCATCAATAACACGCGCAAGGACGAAGATCTGGGTAGGCTTGAGCTGCTTCGCGCGGGTGCCGTGGGGCCAAAAGCAGCGCTGACTGCCGTCTTGATCAAGGTATTTGGCGCGAATTTACTGGGTGGTTTGACGATGGCACTGGGATTTATAGCGGCTGGTTTTCCGGCAGAGGGTTCATGGGTGGCAGGTCTAGCGACGGCACTTGGCAGCTGTGGCTTCGTTGCAATGGCTGCCATTGCGGCACAGGTAGCGCCCAATGCGCGCTTGGCCCGTGGGCTTTCGTTTGGAACGCTTGCTTTTTTCTTTGTGTGGCAGATCTTCGCCAATGCTGCTGGAAACGTGAGTTTGTTGCTGTGGACACCGTTCGGCTGGTGCGCCTACGCGCGTCCCTTTGCAGGAGAGAATTTTAGGTTATTCGCGTTTGCAGTTCCGGCCATCGCCCTACTGACGGCCATCGCCTATCATTTATACGACCGACGAGATCTGGGCGGAAGTTATTTGGAGGAACGTAGCGGCAGAGTGTATGCGCGCAATAGCTTTAAAAGCCCGTTAGCGCTCGCTTGGCGACAGCAAAGGGGTATGCTTTTGGTTTGGGTGGCGTCCTACGTTGTGATGGGTTTGATTATTGCTTCGCTCGTGCCCAAGATCAACAACATGCTGGAAGGCACGGCTTTCCTGCCCGGATTATCGGCAATCTTAGGCGGACCCGGACGCGCATTTCTCGCGATACTGGCCTATATCTTGACACAAGTTTTGACCGCCTATGCAATCATGGCGATCTTGCGTATGCGGGAAGAAGAATCCATGACCCGCACTGAATTGGTCTTGTCCAGCGCAGCTTCGCGCGTACGGTATGCGGCAGGTCATCTGTTGATCGCCTTTATCGGCAGTGCGGCGGCCATCGCGTTCTTTGGCTTTTGTATCGGCGATTTTGCTTCCTGCCTTGCACGGTTGCCAGTGGTATGGCTGATCGCTTCGGTTACAGTGTTTCTTTATGGATTTGCGCCTCGGGCAGCGGCACCGGTCAGTTGGGGATTGTTCGGCGGGTTGCTCCTGATGGAGTTTTTATGGGAGATAAAGGCGATTGGCAACAATATTTTCGCTCTCTCGCCGTTTTCGTGGGTTTATCCCGGCGTTGCAGTATCCCTCCCTCCCATTGTTACGATGCTGCTCATGGCTGCCGTCTTAGTGGGTTTGGGACTGGTTTGCTTTTCGCGCAGAGATATAATCGCGGAGTAACTCAACAAGAGGGAAATAAACTATTTTCAGTCGTCTGCTTAGAATGAGGATTTAAATGGTGCAATAATTGCGACGGCTCCTATTTGCTAATATATAGCATTAACGACATAAAAAAACCCCCGGTGATCGGGGGGAGGATAGTCCCATTCAAAAGACCTTAAAATCGTTTATGCTATGACTCAGGCCAGGTCGAAACGATCTGCGTTCATCACTTTGTTCCAGGCAGACACGAAATCATGTAAGAACTTATCCTGAGAGTCGACACAGGCATAAACTTCCGCGATGGCCCGGAGTTGAGAGTTTGAACCGAAGACGAGATCAACACGGGTACCGCTCCATTTGAGTTCGCCTGTGGCGCGATCACGACCCTCGAACACGTTTTGATCGTCAGATGTCGCTTTCCAGGTTGTGCTCATGTCGAGCAGGTTCACGAAGAAGTCATTGGTAAGCGTCTCTGGTTTCTTGGTGAAGACACCGTGCTGAGACTGTTCGTAATTGGCATTCATGACGCGCATGCCGCCAACTAGAACTGTCATTTCCGGAGCGGTCAAGGTCAGCAGTTGGGCACGATCAAGTAAAAGTTCCTCTGCTGATACGGAAAATTTAGTTTTTAAGTAGTTGCGGAAGCCATCTGCAGCCGGTTCGAGCACTGAGAATGAGCTAACGTCGGTCTGCTCCTGTAAGGCATCTGTGCGTCCCGGAGTAAAAGGAACGGACACATTGTGACCGGCATTCTTCGCTGCTTGCTCTATACCCGCACATCCACCAAGGACTATCAAGTCGGCGAGAGAAACCCTCTTTTGGCCTGTCTGTGCACTGATG
>JARLHU010000078.1 GCA_031292095.1 Desulfosporosinus sp. | reverse complement strand
TGGCACGGTCGCACACGTTCCATTGCTATTCGCTTGTCGCTAAGGCTAAAACTCAAAACCTCTGGGCTTTCTGCATGTGAACCGTTGAGTTTCTTCACGCCTTATCGCCTGCACTCATTGACGCAATTCCACTCTCCGTGCTCTCTAAGCCAAGAAACTTCCTCTGGGCTTGGGTCACACGGAGGTTGGAACGACCAAGAATCCCTTGGCGCTATTTGCGTTTTCTTCAAGAAAGCAAATTGTGTGGGACGGTTCTTGAGTTGCACTAAGATGCTCTCAAAATTTAAAGAAGCCTCTACTGTTTTGTCTTTCTTGGTTATACGAGGCCTAACCGCTGGAAAATATCTGCTACATGCTTAGTATGATACTTATAATCGAACAAGGCAAAAATTTCTTCCTCGTTTAAGTATTCCCGAACACTGGGATCTCGGTTGATTAGGCTTTGAAATTGTTCCCTGGTATTCCAGGCTTCCATGGCATTGCGTTGAACCAAAGCGTAGGCAGTTTCTCGGCTAACGCCCATTTCAACTAAAGCAAGCATCACGCGTTGTGAAAAAATCAGACCATAGCCTTTATCAATGTTCTCCTTCATTTGTTCTGGAAAAACCTGCAAGCGATCCATTAGTTGAGTCATCTTGTAAAGCATATAATCTAAGGCGATGGTGCTATCCGGCAAAATCATGCGTTCGGCTGAAGAGTGGGAGATATCCCGTTCATGCCATAAGGCCACATTTTCCAAAGCAACTTGCGCATTCGCACGAACCACGCGGGCCATTCCGCAAATACGTTCCGGCGTAATGGGATTTTTCTTGTGCGGCATGGCCGAGGATCCTTTCTGCCCTTTGCCAAAAGCTTCTTCTACCTCATGAACATCGGTGCGCTGTAAGTTGCGAAGCTCGGTCGCCATTTTATCGAGTGTACTAGCAATTCCCGCGAGTGTCGTCATAAAACAGGCATGCCGATCGCGTTGGAGGATTTGGTTCGAGATCAGAGCTGGTTCTAAGTTAAGGACTTGGCAAACATGCGCTTCAACTTGAGGCTCCACATTAGCAAACGTTCCTACTGCGCCGGAAATCTTTCCAACCCGTATCTCCTCACGAGCAAAAGCTAAACGCCTCTTTTGACGTCGGATTTCATCGTACCACACAGCCAGCTTCAACCCAAAAGTGATCGGTTCAGCGTGAATCCCATGCGTTCGACCCATCATGATTGTGTCACGATGTTCTAACGCCCTACGGCGAAGGACGGCCTCCAAAGCATCCATCTTAGCTAGCAAAATATCGGACGCTTCAACCAACTGTAAGGACAAGGCCGTATCCAGGACATCTGAAGAGGTAAGTCCGAGATGTATGTATTTTGCTTCATCTCCCACATTCTCCGCAACATTGGTCAAGAAAGCCAACACATCATGTTGGGTCACTTCTTCAAGAGCTTGTACCCTTTCCCAAGAAAAAGAAGCCTTCTCTCGAATGACCTCAACTGCCTCATTCGGAATCTTTCCTAGTTTAGCCCACCCTTCGCACGCTGCGATTTCAATCTTCAACCATAAAGTGAGTCGATGTTCGTCTGTCCAAATCCCTCCCATTTCAGGAAGCGTATATCGTTCAATCATGCCAAAATCCCCTTTTCTTTGAATATACCTTATCTATTCCTCAAATTCCTTGACTCAACTTTAATTGCAACGCTTCGTCTTTCGCCTCGATATCCTTCAACATCTGAGCTCGAAAGTCTCTAACTTTACTACTCAAGGTTTCATCTTGAATGGCTAAAATCTGTACCGCAAGCAACGCCGCGTTGCGTGCCGCACCAATACCTACGGTCGCAACTGGAATTCCGGGAGGCATTTGTACAATAGAGTAAAGAGCGTCGTTTCCCTCCATCGCGCCGCTGCTTAACGGAACACCAATCACAGGTAAAATTGTTGCCCCCGCGACAACCCCTGGCAAATGGGCGGCTAACCCTGCCGCCGCAATGATAATCTTTCCACCTTGAGCCTCAAAAGCTTTTACCCAATCCACGGTTCTATCCAATGTCCTATGGGCAGAAGAAATTTTGACTTCAAATTCAAGCTTAAATTGACGGAGAACGTTCATGGCGTCTTCCATGATTTTGTAATCCGAATCACTTCCCATAATAACACCAATCTGGCTCATTCTATTTTCGCCCCTCTCTCCTCTTTTTTCGAACTAACTTCTACCAGCGGCTAAAGCCTTAACCCATGCCAAGTTCTCCTTAGGCACATTCAAGAAAATAACCAGTCAGTCTGCCAGTCTATTTTGTGTCATACTGCGTCGGTATGTTCACCTAATAGCCCCACTATGAGATGAACATACCTCCTTGTCTGACGCAAAATATCCATGGCATCTTTGACTTGTTATTTTCTTTCATATGCCTTATACCAAGTCAGAAACCCAGGAAGGGCAAATTCCTCCCTTTAATAAGAGTGAAACCTACCCGCCTGGGCTTTTATCCCTTCGGTGTAATTCGATTTTTCAATCAAACCTGTACCACTCGGACAAAGCGCTTGCCCTAGGTACACTTTCGCTCATAGTCAGGCCATTTACGGTAGCCCGGTAGAAACTTGCGGACCATATCTCCGCGATTATATGAACTCCCTATGAATTTTTATTTACTCAGGTTCATTTTACAAGAAGGCGTTATGAAGGTCAAGAGAAAACCGAACATTAATATATTTCTTACTGAAAACGTTCGATTAGACCTATCTTTCCCACTTATAGAAAATTGTATGAACCCCTCTGCGAGAAATGTCGTGAAAATTCCTTCCAGTGCTTAAACATTTAAGATTTGAAGAGAGTATATACAAAGCTGAGAAAATCTATAAAATAATACCAAAGTATATTAGAAAAGTGGGTGGTAAAATAGTAATGAGTCTCCTAGTGAGTATTGTGCCTTTAATTCTTTTCGTATTGATCATAACGAGTATCCTAATCGTTAAAAAAGGGAGAGAAGAATTTTCAGGAAGAGGTAATGAAATGAATAAGAAGCTCTTAGATGACTATGTACAATAAACTATTATGTTTTCAAACGGAAAAGGGTCTTCGGATCTATTATTATAAACAAATCCCGCCGAATCCTAGGGGACTGATACTTATTAGTCACGGTTTTGGTGAACATTTTGGGCTCTATAGTGAGTTCATGGATTTTTTGCTTATAAACGGGTATGGCGTGTGTGCTTATGACCATAGAGCACATGGCCATTCTGAAGAAGAAAGAGGGCATATAGACCAGTTTGAAGTCTTAATAGAAGACATGGCCGTCGTGGTCAAACACTTAAAGCAAGAACATCACGACTTACCTCTTTTTATGTTTGGACATAGCATGGGTGGTCTGATTGCTTTCAATTATGGAGTTATATATCCAGAAGGTATACAGGGTCAAGTTTTTACGGGACCGGCCGTTGGCAGGCCAGTGGGAACTGGATTTATTCCTGGAAGCTTATTCACTCTGTTTAAACGTCACTTCTCACGAGTTAAAATATACTCTGTATTTGCGCGAAAAGGCACAAGAAATAAGGAATTCCGCGCTAAGCTTAAAGATGACCCTTTTATGCTTAAATATGAGACCGTAGGATTTGTCTGCGAGTTCATATATCGTGGCATTGCCTTGGCTCAAGATAATGCTTCAAGTTATCGACTACCTGTACTTTTTCTGCATGGAAAAGCAGACAAGATCATCCCTTACCGTGCCTCAGTGGAGATTTTCGGACAAATCTCTTCAGAAGATAAAACGTTGAAACTGTATGAGGGTTTGTACCATGAACTGGTGAGAGAGCCAGAACGGGAAGAAGTGTGGCAGGATATTTTAGCCTGGTTAGAACTTCACAGGAGGGTAAAGAGGGTTGTGCTACCAAAGCATTAGTGTACTATTGCGGGTCTTCGCCAATGTAACACGGTTTTGCAAATCTGTGTAAACTTTTAAAAAGCCAAGATGCAAGAAGGGTCACTACCTTACAGGAATTTCGGGATACATTTGTATTGTGGTTCCAGATACGGTATCATTAATTCAAGGGGTGATTTGCTTGACCAAGTTCGATAAGCTCTATACGGAAGTCGTAAGAAATCCGAAAGACGTAAAGTTCTAGGATCTGGAAAGGTTAATTATTCGCTTTGGTTTCGAGCGACGTAAACAGCGAAGCGGAACAAGTCATTTTCAGTACTCCCATCCTGATCTTATAGAAATCCTGACTATACCCTTTGCCCGTCCAGTCAAATCTATCTATGTGAAAGAAGCGCTGGACGCAATCCGAAAACTCGAAGGGAGCGAAGAAGAATGAAGGAATTGGAGTTTTATATGGAATTAGATTATGAGATTAAGATCCGGAAGCTAGCTGAAGATGAGGGCGGCGGATGGTTCGCCCAGATCCCGCTCCTACCCGGTTGTATGTCTGACGGAGAGACTGTAGACGAGTGCATTGTTAATCTTGAAGATGCAAAAAGAGGATGGATTGAAGCCTGCAGCGAATTAGGGCGAGAAGTTCCAGAACCGAGTAAAGCCACTGACTTTTCAGGGCAACTTCGTGTCCGTATGCCCAAATCCCTACACAAAGCCTTATCTGAAAAGGCCAAGGAAGAAAACATTAGCCTAAATCAGTTTATCCTCTATCAGCTGTCGAGGGGAATAGGCTATAAGGCGTGAACGAGTTGGCACCGCTCCACCTTGCTGCTCTAAGACTCATGGTAAGAATGCTTCTACGTACTTGTAATGAAGAAATAATTCTTCTTGTTCCATAGCTAAACCTTTTTCGATTTCGGATATAATCCCTGAAAAAACAGGTTCAATGTCATTGTGAGGGCTTATCATTCTTGACCCTTTATACTTGCCTTGAGTTAATCTTACTTCGTTTTCCGTCATAAGAACTGGACTACAAAGGCAACCCAATGAATTTACGTATCGAATCGCATCATTTGCAAGTAGTATCCCGTCGGCATCAATGTCACTCCATATAAAAACTGGTACCTTTTTGTTTTGTAGCAATTTTTTTATTATTAATCTTTTAGCAGAAGATAAGTACCCAGCCATCCATATAATAGCCACGTCGGGTCGGTCAATGTAATGGCCCTTATAGATTTCTAAGAATGGCGCTAGATTTTCAATTAAGAATAGTTTTTCAATATTACTCTGAACAACGTATACTTTCAGTTATTGATTCTGCCGTTAGGCAACAAGGCAATCCCGCAAGTAGTGATGTACCCTTTTCTCTAATGCTAAGGTCTACATCCCCTTGCACTAGTACAACCTCTGGCATCAAATTTAAATTCAAGCTCTCTAGCGTCATTCCTGCAGCGTTCATGACATCGTGCTTATAGGGCCCTAATACTTTACTTTTACCCCATATTCTTTCGGAAACTATGCGCAGTGTTTCATGATGCCCATCTTCCTTAAACTTGATGGCATAACTTCTAGAGATTTATGAGGTTCCTTAAAAGAGAAAAAGCCATTGATCAACGTCAATAGCTTAAATGTGAGCAACTGCTCAGTGCAGCGTACAGAACCTCATGAATCTCATGTTGTACTGAACCGTCTGCTGAACGTACTTGGTCTATATGGGAATTCAATCTTTTCTATATTGTATTCCTAAAATATGGGATGATATGAATGTAATAACCATACTTCGAGAATACGCAGAACGTTAACTGAAATTAATCAAAGGAGAATGTTATGAGTAGTATTAATACAAGAATAATTAAAAGTATCCAAGAGTGGATAATTAATGACCAATATCAATATGGTGAATGGGGAAAACATGAAGTTACCAATCCGACAGATGAGCCTAGAACAATGGAGTTATCTAGCCTCAAACCTCATTTTTTTAGTAGCATGTATGCATACTATTCATTAATTGCTACTAATGCAGAGGATGGCCCTTGGAGAAAAAAATATCTCGAATGGATAAATAACTTAAGGGATAATGAAGGATTTTGGACATCAGCAACTGGAGCGACTATACCATTTGGAAGAGAACGTGGTTGGTCTAATGTAATAAATATAAGACATTCGGCAAAAGGGTTAGACTTATTAATGCTCTTGGGTGAATTCGCAGCAGATGATATAAGCATATTTGAATACATATTTATAAACCAACATGATAATGGTACATATTTCAAGCTATAGGTGGCAACGAAGATATTTGGAGCACTGCATATGTTATGAATTTATTAATCAGAGCCATACACTCGAAAAATTTAAGCCTTACACGTCCGCGCAATATCAACCCTGAAGAGTGGACTATTCAGATAGATAATCGATTGTCTAAGGCATGTAATTGGATTATTTCTCAAAGAAAAAGTGATGGTTTATGGGGTCTAGATGATAGAGTTTAGCGAACCTGAAAAAAAACGAAAAAAATATTTATTGGCCTAATCCAGTCTGCTTTCTGGTCATGTCAGATAACAGTTCGAGTATTGCCTCCTCGTTCCAATAACATTCATCTTGACAAAGTGTCGGCACTACTCGAACTGTTAAGCTTAATGCGGGCATATTTAGCATTTATAGTCAAAGAATCAAAAACTGCTATCAAATACCATAATGCATCTTTCTATGACAATTGGGACAAAGGGCAACCGCATTTTCTAATGTATCATCTCCATTTTCGGATAAGGGCACCAAATGATGAATCTCTAAATACGGAGTACCATCTTTTTTTCTAATAAAAGGGGCTTTATCTTTACATGATTCACAAATTCCTTGTGATCGGTTTAAAACTCCAATAACTACATATGGGTTTCGTATATATGTGTGAGTTAAAACCTCTATTTTCTCTGGTTTCCTGTTAAACTCCGCCATTCGCCTTTTGAGTTCATCTGCAGAAATTGCTTTAAATTCTTCTAATTGCTTTTGATATGCTTCATCAAAGGATTCTTTAGAAGGTATATCATGCATTGTATATTTCCAATATAACGTTAATTTTTCTTTATTCTTTGTATAATCTTCCCTAACAAAATTCCAATACCGTGTTATTTTTATTAGCTCTGATGCATTTTGATAACTATTCCAAATAGAATCATTTTCAATGATAAAGGCCAAGTCTTCAATTTTTTGTGCATGTAGCCAATACAACTTTTGTTCTAAATTCTTTGTAGATTTAGCTTCATGTTGATCGAATATGCCACCTTCCAAGTTATCATGAATTCTATCTTGCAGCATCCATATTCCTTTATCAATTCCTGTATGTACATAAGCCAGCAGGTATATACCACCTCCAATCATGAATGATATACTCGATTTGCTTGGACCAAAATAGGTCATATCGGGATATTTTGTAAACACAAATCCATTTCGAAAAAAATGTATCAGTAATTTTACATTCTCATGTATTTTTTTATTTATTACCCAGTTATTTATGACTCCTTTATAATCCCTCATTTCACACCTCAAAACTATTCTTTATAGTATTCAGTATTTTCCAAACTTAAAGACCTAGCCGTATGCCTAACGTCCCGTGAATTCCCGAAGTCTGGTTACTGCATTCTTATCTCTCAAATTTTTAGAATTCACTGTTATGCGTCATTGGACTGACCCTTAAGAATAGCCTTCACTTCCTCTATACTGAAAGGATCTCTCATACTGTGTATTACTGTATGACAATTTGGGCAAACCGGCTGAAGATCTTGAATTGGGTTAACTAAATAGTCATGACCTATCTTTGCAATAGGTGTAATATGGTGTATATGAATTATGTTCTTTCCAATTGGCCCGTAAGTTTTCTCGAAATCAAATCCATATACAACACATTTATATCCGTAATGTTTAAGGCAAACAATTCGTGCTTTGCGGTTCCTCTCATATCGGTTAATTAAAATACTTTTCTTGAGTCCCTCAGTAAATATAGGTAAGTCCTGTAACAAATCTTCATCAAGGTAAATCATTTCATTAAGATCTTCCTCAATACCATAGATTTCCTCAAATGCCATAACAAGCTCTTGTCTCATAATCCACGGAAATCGTCCTGCCTTTTCATAACCTAAAAAAGGTATGTGCCACCAACGAATGCTTCCGTCTTCTCTAGTTGAAGGTTCAATTCCTGTTTTCTGTGATATTCGCTTACCAAAACGTCCAATTTGCAAGTTTATTGGACCATGATGTGGTATATCTAAATGTGAAGCAATTTCAGATGCACTTGCCTCATGTTTAGGTGCTTCATATATAAACTTAAGCACTTTAAAATCAGCATCGGTTGTTACACTACTATCAGCTAGCAGTTCACACCATTTCTCAATGCTCATATCTATCTGATTGTTATAAAACATCCTAAAATTCCTCCTCGATAGCGTAATGACGCATAATGTTGGATTAGCGACATGTGTCACAGATCCCTTCAAATCTATAGGGATGTACGACACATGTCGCTAATACTCCCTATCCGTGAATTTGGTTTGAAACATTAACGAGTAAGGTTATCTACGAAGCTACTGGTAACAGTACAATTACCATTTCAACAAAATATCAAGTATTCCTTCATTGAGGACAAATAAAAGGGATCCGAATATTAGGATCCCTCGATATATGGAAGAAAGAATTAAATGTAAATACGCTTCGCTAAAGACCAATTTAACGTAATGCGCCTTAGTTTCAATCCGCGCACCCGCACGGGGTGCGACTTATTCATTATTTCTCACCATCCTCTTCTTTATGTTTCAATCCACGCACCCGCACGGGGTGCGACCTTCGTTGCCCCTTTATACTGCGCCGGCAGTCAGTTTCAATCCACGCACCCGCACGGGGTGCGACCCCAATGTCATAAAGCTAGTCTTACATAATTAGGAAGGGGTTAATTTGGTCTATAACATCAGCTAAAATAAACTCATAAAAAAGCTCCAATAGACGCAAAAATACTTGACATTTCCAAAACATCACCACAATTATTTTGAATACCATTTATTGGTATACCTAATAAGGACTGGTGATGTTTTTAAATGAAAAAGACTTTTCTTGAGGGACTTACGATTACAAATAAGCTACTTGATGATATTATATTTATGTTCGAGAATCGAATGAAAACTACTATTTTACGCGAGCAGTCCATTGCAAGATGGATTTTCAAGATCTCATCCGATTTGAACTAAACTTTGTGAAAAAAACTCTTCAGATTGAACTTGACTCGTTCTTTAAAACCATTAAAGGAGCTGAAAGCGGTATTTCAAAGCAAGGATATTCCCAGGCAAGGCAGAAAATATCACCCACGGCCTTTATTACAATGGCTGATTCTATAATCTCTTGGTATTATGGCGATGACGACTTCAAAACCTTTAACGGATATAGACTTTCTGCCATTGATTGGCTCAATTTTGGAAATTAACAATTCAGAACGGCTGAGAAACGCATTTGGTTATGCTGAAGGTAAGACCGTAAAACTAGCCCGTGCCAAGGCGTCTTGTATCTATGACGTAGAAAACGACATGATCCTCACCTCAAAAATCACAACCTATACCACTGTGAAAGAGAGATCGCCATTGAATTGATTGAGAAATTAAAACAGATGGGTTTGAAAAATGATTTAATACTCTTTGACAGGGGATATCCTTCACGAAAGTTCTTCTCTTACTTAGAAGGTAGTGGCGTGAAATATCTCATGCGTGTCAAGAATCAATCGATGAAGGAAGTCAATGAAGCTATGGAACCCGATCAGATTGTTGAGATAAAAGTCGATGGAAAGACAATTAAGGTACGTGTTCTGCGGTTTATGTTAGATTCCGAGGTTGAGGAGGTCCTAGTCACCAATTTATTGGATGAAAACCTTGGTATTCAAGAGTTTAAAGCGCTATATTTTAAAAGGTGGGGTATAGAGGTCAAATTTGATGAACTGAAAAACAGACTTCAACTTCAAAATTTTACGGGTGATACGGTGATTGCCGTTGAACAAGATTTCTATGCGTCTATGTATTTATCGAATATGGTAGCACTGGCGAAGAATGAAGCGAATGAGAAAATTGCACAAAATAATGAAGATAAAAGCTTAAAATATGAATACAAGGTGAATACCAACATACTCATCGGTAAATTGAAGGATTCTATGGTCCTCATGTTGTTAGAAGATAATTCAGAAAAGCGTCATGCGATGTTTCAGAGTCTAATGCTAGAAATTACAAAAAACATGGTACCTATTCGTCCAGGCAGAAGTAAAGTGCGTAAAATGGGACTTAAAGCTCATAAACACCCCATGAATCAAAAGCGTTGTTTGTAACTTATTTTCGCAAATAATGGTCCTAAATTCACCTAATGTTGGGTACCAACGCCTACGAACCGAGGGATTGTAAAATTAAGGTTATAAATCCCGGGTATGTTATGCATTTCTTCAGAAAAGGGTTTGCTTGACTACCTATCAACCTGGGGGATTATTCATGTTTACCCCTCTCACTTCTATAATAAGGTGTGTTCAATGTGCTGTTTTGGTAAGTGTAAAACCTCCAATGAAGTCCCGATTGTCATTTAGATTGTGTTTGGCAAGTAGAAAATACAGAGTTCGGCAGCCATTTTATGCATAGCCCTTGCCAACAATAAATAAGTCCAAAGTACGTACAACTCTAGGTACATTTCGGGGAAGTGACGGTTGCCAGGTAAGGGGCTCCGGCACTC
>JARLHU010000077.1 GCA_031292095.1 Desulfosporosinus sp. | reverse complement strand
TCAATTATTAAACGGTAGTAATCGAGTGTGGACTCTGGCCCAAAACCACCAATCATCCCTATCTTTTTCACTATAAACACCCTTTCTTGCACGACCAAGTGGCACAGATAATTCACTTCTAGTACTTTCCACACCTTCCCCGCATTTCCTCCCAGGATAGCATAAATAATCCAAGAAAACACAAAAATAGCCAGACCGTCCAAACGATCTGGCAAATATCTACAGTTCCGACCTTACCAATATGGCTTTCTACTCACTGTTTTCAAACCCATTTTTTGAGTTCATCAGGAAGGTTGCTCATCTCGACTTCAACTACGTTACCACATATTTTCAACATCCCACTACTACAACTTGACCATTTCACCCTTCGGAATTCTACTACCTTAGTAATAAACCACCACAACAAACCCGTCCACTGTGGATTCCCATCAACCACAGGTCAAGTCAAGCAGGGACATTTCACCTCTACCTGCTCACCTTGTTCGAGGGGCATTCTTTTACAAAGCACGGAATTGGTTCCAATTCCTTCATGACACCTCGGGGTGAAGGGAACGCGGGTGGTGACGTACAGGCGAAGGTAAATTGCCTCCCGCAAAATCTAAGGTCTCACATTTTTTATACTTCTCCCCAAATTGTTATAAATTCAGACCCTGACAAATAACCGAAAGAGGAATAATCGTACGTGGAGTTACTTTAAAATCTTCAGGATTCTCATTTATTAATTTTTGAAGTTCTCTTGCTTGTTTTATTGTTTCCACTAAAACTCCTGCATTATTAGGTAATATAAAATCTCCTTTTGAGCGCCATTCCCGTTCGTGTAACCAACTAATCCACTTTTCTCCTGCAACCTCAAACCTTACAACTCGCCAAAGTTCCTGTTCGGGGATACCCAAATCTTTTAACTCTTCATTTGACAAATATAAAACAGGCCTTAATCCATGCCCATATCCGTATTTCTTTGTGACAAATACGCCGAAAGGTTCATATCGTGGATTTTCAGGATTACAATTATCCTTATTTAAAATGTATTTAAGAGAGATAAAAGGAACATCCATGAAACATGCTGCTTTGTTCGGACCTTTAACAAAGCCTCTAGAATCGCTACCCCAAATTTTCTTTGTCTTTAATAAACTAACTAGGTTATCGAAAGCGGAAAAGCCATCATCGCTTTTAGTATTTTTGGTCAGGTGAATTAAATAAGGAGTTAGGTCAGGACGATCAGTAAATGGCAGTTCTTCAAAATCTACTGGTGACATATATTCCCCTCCCCCTTTCTTGCACAAGAAAACTCCTTGCACAATCTAATTTGTCTATTCCCGACTTTGCCCAAAGACCAGCGTCCTGGCATCGTGTCCGGATGTGGCGTGAAGTTATACAACTAGCACCTGAATACCGAGTTGGGGGGCCTTCCCTCTTCTTTTGCATAGCACGGAATTGATTTACACCTCGATCCCTTTCATGACACAGATTCATGCCTTTCGCTCGGCGGGAGGGGGCCACTAAAACGTATAATTTAAGCCAAACTTAAATTGTTAGCTTAAATTATAGTGTAATTAACGAATTTTATTATATAATTCAGTAGCTATTTCCTTTACCCTTATCTTATTTCTGTTTATACTTGCCTTAATTAACCTATCAACTAAAACGTTTTTAATATTTAAATTTTCAAGATTATAAAGTGTTGTCAAATTGAACCATTCGTCAAATACCCTATCCGTGTAACATAATTTATATAAAATATGCTCATCTCCAGGAAAGACTTCATTGATATAATATTGCCATCTGTCCGGAGTAAGATTTTCCAGTATTTCATCCAAGTATGGTTGCGCAGCACGAGAAACATTATATGAATTACCTAATTTACATACTAACGATGCCGTTATACATGCCCCTAATGCTGGAGCTGGTATAGAAGTACCTAATGATAATAATAACTTAGCTGCCTTTGGCTCATTATGAAAATTATCATACTCGTAATGAACATTTAACAGTGAAATAGCTACATCAATAAAAGAATTTGAACGCAAACTTTCGGGAACATAATCGAACCCCTTAACTTTGAGCAGGACCGACTTCAATGCCCCTACAAGCGGTTTATCCCCGTCATTTACCGCTTCTGCATATGCAAATCCAACTGGCCTTCTATCATCAGCTAGTAAATCATCCCAAATACTTGGTACAATGAGAACCATGTTTGCAAAAACATTTTCCTGTTCAGCGCTCTCACATTTCTTAGATAGATTTATCAACGTCCTAACGGATGTCCTCTTGTAGAAATAAGGGCTAATAAGTAAGGATCTTATCATGTCATCATTTTCTTTTAGTACTTTAGACTTTAATTTATCTCTAAAATTCGTAAAGGAAAATTCGTAATCCTCTTCATTCATTGCCAGTACATATTTAACACAGTTCTTAATACAGCCCTGTGCATCTAAGGCATCCATTTCCTCTTCCACTTTTCGTGAAGTAAAGTGTTTAATCATCTCACTAGTATGGAGAAAAAACATTTTTGCGGTCTTGTTTAATAAACCTAGATCTGCCGCAAGATCTATGATTTCTACTTCAGATAAAAAGTCCGATGAATCCGAGTTTAATGTTTCACTTCTACCCAACATTTCTAGAACGAACTCACTACCAAACGACAAAACTTTTTCACGGAGTATATTTATTGTCCGAGCCCAAGTATATTCGGCCGCCATATCGTATAACCCAGAAGAAAAAGCACCTACAATTTTATTAATTTCCTTATTGGAAAGAAGATTGGCATAACTCGTTAACCCATTTATATCTGCAATATTAGCGGGCAAGTTTGCTCCATTTTTAGAACTCCAAACTGTTACAGTGTTATTCATTTACCCGCATCCTTTCGTAAAAAGTATTTCCGTCTTGTGACTGAAAGTATACCCCCATGATATTAGGATCTCGCGTACGCAATAATGCATAAGCAGCTCTTTTCCTTGCCCCACCGCATACCTCAATTTCGCTCAAAGTAGCTCTTCTCCTCGTTCCACTGCTTTCCTCTTCCAATATAGATTCGTTAATAAAGATGTTATATCCTCTGACCTTACCCTCATTGTCAATAACGGTAATTCCATCAACATTCATCATCTCAATCAACAATCCGGTTAGTCCATAAAACATTTCACTCGAGATACTGTCCTTTTTATCCCGAACTGCGTAAAGGGCCTTTTGGGTAAGGTTTACAGGTTCCTTAAGCCAAACTCCATCTGATAAAAACTTATTAGGAAATTCATAGTCTGACTTGACTATAAGACATATAGTACCGTGTACCCTCTGAGCAGTCATTTGGAATAATTTATAAAATACAGAATTCACTGTCTCCCTATCAGTTTCAGAAATACCTGAGGTTATATCTTTGACCACAGAGATGCAGTTATCCGAATGGGCGCTATCGTCGTGGTTCGCAAACCTAAAGTCGATAATCAACTTGTTCTTTTGTAACCCGGAAATACTCATTTCAAAGTTACTTAGCACTTTTATTTCTATTAGTCCATAATTAATAAGTTCTTCCGCAATTCCGTCGGTATCAAATAATATTTCAGTTACAGCTAACCCTTTGGGGCCACTAAAAGCTCTAAGTAAGCCATACTCAATACAATTAGATTTAACATCCATATAGACAAACCAGCCATTATTACAAAAGGGAATCAACGCTTTCATTATCTTTTCTAGATCCGAGCCGTCTTTTTTGCCTTCCTTAGTCATTAAAATATAATGATTTGGTACCTGCTCAAGTGCAATTCCAATGTTAAATCCGAGAACTAACGTTGGCCTAATTTTCCTAGACTCTTCCTCATATGTACAAATCTTTGATACAAACTTAAGGAAATTTTCGTAAAATTTATTAGATAATAGTATTTTTTCCGATTTTAATAACTCTTTCAGGCGACGTTTAACAGCCGAAAAATGTATCTTAACCATTCTTTTAAACTACCTCCACCAAAATCGTGACATTTAACTTTTCTGTGGAATATTTCCCCCTCGGCGAGAGTGGTTTGAACCTCCCAGATAATCCACCCTTAGACCTTCAACATTTATCCTCGATTTCCTCCTAAGATCGCGGAAATGATCTAAATAACAACAAAAAAGCCAGACCATTCTACTAAAATGATCTGGCAGTCGTATGCGTTATACTTTTTCTCTGGTCCCTATGTCCGGGCGTAGATACCCACAGCAAAAATTACCAACGACATTGGAAACAATTACAAACCGGATATGTTCCCTTGCGCCCGCCATACCACAAAGCTGTCAAACCATAACCGTACAATATGTTTCCTTGAACGTAGGTGGTCCTATTGAGCCTTCACACAATTTAAACCTCTAACCCCGAAACCCGCACCACAAGCCCATCCTAGCTGTCTTTCTTTTGCAGACAACTAACCGTCTCCACGTGCTGCGTCCAAAGAAACATATTCATCATTTCTGCCCCTAGCTTTACCTCAACCAAAATACACACTATTAATGCTTAATGATTTCCTCGAAGCTATTCCTCTGTTTCTTCCTCCATAGCTTCGAGACGTTTCCAGATCTCCTCTTGCTTTAAGACCGGCAAGTCACGGTAACGGTTTTCCGGTAGATAGGGGTCAAAGTGGCAAACAGGTTTATAAGAACAATACAAGCAGCCTGTACTTTTCCCACGCCTATAGGGAGAGAGGGAAATATCACCGTTTAATATCTCTTCACCTGTCTGACGAAACCACTGATGAAGGTAACCGTTGAGCAGGGAAAACTGATCCTCGGTCAGGACGTTCGATCCTTTTTTGAAGGTCCCATCTTTCTTTAATTTGAGACTGAGTAAATCAGATTGTCCTGTCGAAAACGAGGAATCCATAGCTTCTAAAACGCGTGGATTGGCTAATAAGTAACCGCTGACTTTGACCGCTTTGACGCGGTGCTGTTCCAACTCTTCCGAACTGAGAGGGATTTTTTCCTCTAACTGAGGTTCTAGCACAGGAAAATACAGAAAACCAGCGGGCAGTTTCTGAGGAAAGACGTTGGTGTTTTCTGGACTCGTCTCAGGCGAAGGCAAAGCGGTCGTCGTATTAAGCAAGACTTCCGCCCCTTGCAAAGCGACTTCCAAATAAGTGAGTAATTGAAGATTAAGCCCATAATAGATTGAATCCAGCGCCAAGGGTAATTCGCGGGATTTATAGTCAAGGATACGCAAATACACCTTTCCATCTAAGAATGCGGCATCAACACGGTCGATTTGCCCACATAAAAGGAGTGAATCGTCCTCTGATAACGGGATGTCGATCCCAGGCAGAGTTTCTGTCGGGCCAAAACCTACTTCGAGCTGGATCGGAATAAATATTCCTCGGCGAGCATGCTCTCCGAGCACTCGCACGGCGTGATGAACGGTTCGTTTGAGTTTATGAGTTAAATAGCGATAGCGGGCGCTACTCAGGAGAATTTCATGCTGAAGATTTGGGGCAAGCTGATCCGCCAGTTCACTGACGAGTGCCCAAGATTCTTCCTTCGTCAATTTGCCCCAATCTAAACCCCGTTCCTGCAATTGCAGGGCAAAATCATGGAGGAGAGCATGAAAAAACTCACCCATATCTGGGCTTGATAGCTGATAGGTGGACCTTTCGCGTAATTTTAGACCGTAGCGAGCATAATGGGCAAAAGGACACTTAGCGAATTGTTCTAAACGAGAAACACTGGCCTTCAGACGTTTGCCGTATAAACGGCGCGCTAGGGGACGATGGATCCTAGTTTCCTGATTTTTGGTCAAGAGACTGGCCTGCAACCGCTTCACTCGATTTTGGCGGAGGGGATCTTGAGCCAACCATCTTTCTGTGGCCTCCCATAAGGGTGAAAGCGGTTCTCCCTGACGCAGCCTGCGCAAATGTTCCGCGTAGTCTTGAAGGGCAGAATCCGCTTGACTGAGGCGATCAATTTCCTCCTCATTGCCTAGAAATCTCTCCAAGAGGGTTGGAAAAAGATGCTTAAGTCGTGTGACAACAGGCGAAACCGTCAGTCCCTTCCCTTCTTCATCTGTCAGTGGATAAGATACAATTAGTTTTTCTGTAGCTCGGGTTAGGGCTGTGTATATAAAAAATTGTTCTTCAAACGTCTGAGCTTTACCTTTGGGGGCAAGAGTGATTCCTGATTTCTTCAATTGTTCCCTTTCTTCATCATCAAGTACGCCGGCGGATTCAGGTCGAGCAGGAAGTATACCCTCATTGGCGCCGAGAAGAAAGAGAACTCGCACTTCAGGATTTCGGGAACGATCCAAGGACCCCACCAAGACTTGGTCAAGCCCAGGAGGAATCAGCCCGAGCTCGATCCCTTCTAGCCCAGAAGTAAGAATTAAAGCATAGTCCTCAAGCTCTAAATGTTCTTCCCCCAATCCTGCGACTATTTCATCCAGGACTTGGATGACGGCTTCCCAAATTTGTTCGTGAAGCTTGGCCTCGCTAAGTGCTCCCGTTGCCTGGGCCGTTAGCGACCATTTCTTTAAGGTCCCTGAAACATCAAGCCGTTCTATGAAGGCATACAAAGTTTCGGTAATTTCCCGTACAGTTAACGCCTCAGCGTTGCGACTTGGTCTAACTCTTTGGATAAATGGAGAAATAAGATCATAAACGGCCTGCCTTGAAGAATTAAGCTCTGCTTGATACTTAAGTTCAGTGGCAAGTTGGGCCTCATTTTGACCCAGAGACCATTGACGATGATACCTCCACTCAACGTTCCTGTTCCAGCCCTCTCCGTGTATTCCATGTTCAAGCACGTAGTTTTCCAGACGATCGATGGCATCCCTTTGCAAAGGGAAAAAGTCTGTCTTTAAACAGCGAAAAAGTGGTTCGTAAGCCCAATGGCTCTCTGCCACCTCAGGAATGGCTTGAATCAGTTCAATTAAGGGATGATGAAGGACCGAACGTTTATGATCTAAAAAGAGAGGGATCTCATAGGAGGTAAACACCTGCGTAATCAGCTCATGATAGCCTGTGAGGTCGCGAGTCATGACCGCCATGTCATTCCAGCAAAGTTGGTTGTCCCTGGCTAAACGTCTTAGTTCTCTCGCCACACCTTCCACTTCAGCTCGCCGGTTGACGGCCGAAAAGATCTGGATGCCTTCACCGAGGGGACTCCCCGCAGTAACAGACAGATCCTCATCGTAAGCCACAGTTGGATAAGAATAAAAATATTTTTCCAAATGCCTGAGCCAGGGATGGTTATAGCGTTTGGTTTGTTCAAGCAAAGTGGGAGGGTGTAATAAGGTTCCTGTCTCTGCGACAATACGTTGTAGATCCTGATAAGTTTGCCAAGGGCCCGCAAATAACTCCTCTCCAATTTTGAAGGTCCCTGATTCTTGCTGGCGTTCATCGGCAAGTAAAGTTGGATCCAGTGAGGAGGTTAAAACAACTTCATTGGCTGTGGACAAGATAGTTTTTAAAACTTCTAATTCCTGAGGGGTAAAGCCCGTAAACCCGTCTACCCATACCTGCGCGCCTTGGATCACGGGTGCATAAGGGATCTTTTCTGTCAAAAGCGTGAGTTCATCATCAGGGTCACGGATGTCTCGTCCTAAAGCTGCTTGAAATTCTTCATAAATAAGGGCAAGGTCCTGGAGTTTATCAAATAAAACTCCGTTTGAATTGTTAACTCTACGCAAATCGTCCGGGGCGATCCTGTAAGTCTTGAATTCTCCAATTGCTTGAGCGAGGAGCTCAGCCATACCAGGCCGGGTAGCGGATCGGGCGAACGCTTTTAAATGAAGACGGTGCTTTAAGAGGATTCGGCGCAGAAGCATCTGCTTACCTATTCCCCCGATCAGGACTTTATGCCCTCCCCCGGTTTCAGAGAACACACGCCAGCCCAGCCGCCGAAAGCTTAAGACTTGGGCTCGTAAACTTCCACCCAAATCGGGTGTATTGGCTAAGGCCACTTCCATCTGATAGGTCGCCTGCTCGGGGACGAGGAGGATCAGGGGGGTTCCCCACGGCTTTAGCCTAAGTTCTCTGCGAATTTCTTCTAAGCATAAAGTACTCTTGCCACTTCCAGCTCGACCGAATATGAAACGAAAACCCAAATAAATCACGCCTTTCGAAGGACATGTTGTTCATATTATAGCATAGGCTTGAGAGTTAATGACGACGAACGAGCAACATAGAAATAATCCCTAGAAAGCCTGATCTTATAGGCCTCCAGAGATTATTAACATTGTCAGAATAGTTTACCATTGTGTGAGAGTTCGACACCAAGATCCTAATTAATAAAGTCTGTGATACCACTCAATATTGCAGTAGCAATACTTTGTCTGAAATCATCATTAGCCAGCTTCTTCTCTTCATTTGGATTGGAAATGAACGCTGCCTCTACAAGTATTGCCGGCATATCCGTGTATTTAATCACATAGAACGGAGCTTCATTAACCCCTCTATTTGAGGTACCTAAGTAGTTTATTAACTCATCTTGCACATTATTGGCAAGTTGTTGACTTTTGTCTGATTGAGAATTATCTGCGCTGTAATAAGTGGATGTCCCGGACGCCGCTGAATTAGTGAACGAATCATTATGGATACTTACAAATATATCTGCTTTTGCATTATTAGCTAAATCAACTCTATCTTGTAAGTCATTCATCGTAGTGAAGTCCGCGCTTGCTGGTGAGTTATCTGTGGACCTAGTCATTAGTACATTTGCTCCGACCGACTTCAAGTCTTTCTCAAGAATGAGGGCAATAGCTAAATTATTATCTTTTTCCAAAGTGCCTGAAGGACCTATAGCGCCAGTATCAGGAGTCCCATGACCTGGATCAATAACAATCGTTTTTCCAGTTAACCCAGCATCTACAGTAACTGGCGTGACAGGTAGCCCTATATTTTCTATTGATTTACGATCCAGGTTAGATACGACAGCCGTACCTCCCAGTATATAAACCACACTACCACTACTTGGGTCTCCTCTAGTAACTAAAATTGAGTATACGGGAGTTGGTATACTCTGAGGCCTAGTTATCAATAGGGGTGATTTATTTTTCGCAGCCACTACAGTCCCTACCATAGCATCTGGAAAGTCTTCACCCGAAGCTATGAAAATATCCGGAGAGGTGTAAGAATCCTTTGAATAGTCGTATATTTTTGCCGATGTATCGTACCTATCAACCCCGCCTAGTCTTGTTTCTATAGAAATTCCTTTCTCAGAGAATAAGTTAGTAGGAACCACGGCTTCTCCGCCAACTACTATTACGTGCGCTGGTTTCTGCGTATCTAAATAATTCACAACTGAATCAGGTAGTGTATTAGTTATTAAAATTATAGGGATCTGACGAATCCCTGCAAACGATGCGCTCGCTAGAGCATCTGGAAAATCATCACCATTCGCAATGATCACTGAGTCACTTTTTATCCTCAAGGCGATCAGTGTAGAGGTTTCGTATCTATTACTACCTCCAATACGTTCGTACGGTAGCTTGAGTTCGTTTAAAGTGCCCTCGATCGCCGAAGTAAGACATCCTTCCCCACCAAGTAAAATAACCTTCTTTACTTTCAACCTCTGTAATTCTGATATTACGCGTGAATCCATAGATGTTCCTGCAGTCAATAAAATTGGTGCATCCAACTTGACTGCTAGAGGGGTGGCAGCTATAGCATCAGCATAATCACTTGATTCATCTAAAATAACAGTATCCGCTGAATTCCATCCTTTATTCGATGCCAAAATTGATGTATCAATTCTATCATTTCCAGCTAGTCGTTGAACCGAGTACACAGAAGTGTCCGCATATGTAATTTGTGGATTTACTAAGATTGCTACTGCAATCGCTATTAGTATTAGTAATTTCTTCAATTGTCCACCTATCCTTATTATTTTTTCTACGGCATGAAAACGTGTTTTCTGATTTCTTTTAGCTATTGCCATATTATTCTTGTTTACATCAACTACACTACTCTTAAGCTTTGATGAAAATGTGTGCAAGTTATCAAGGAAGTATCAAGAACTCAATAATCTTTTGCTTAAGGTGTTAAGTTTTCCCCACAGGTTACTATTTGCGTTCCAGCAAAAAGCAGCCCCCTCCCTTATTAGGAAGGGGCTGCTTTCACAAGAACACTTCGCTTATTGTTTTGGATTTTTATAAATAACAGTGTTAATATTTTTACCATTGCCACAATCGGGAGTATAACAGGTTGCATCTACAAATGAGCAACTATTGCCACAAGAGGGACATTTTTCTGGAGGTGTTTCTCCTTCAAATGTGTATTGGCAGACATTGCATATGAATTTATTCAATAATATTGCCTCCTTTTATGTTGTTCTAATTATTATTTTATCATATTTTTAAATAAATACATAGTATATTTTCTGTTCGATGAATAAATTTCTTTTGTAGCTACTACCAGAAGAATATGAATGAATCAGATACTAATACTATTTAGGCAATAAACCTATACCAATGAGAAGTAACATTGAAAGTGCGATAAAAATCAAATGTGCAGAATATTTATCCCATACCGATAGTTCCTTTTGCTCTGGGTTATCGACATGAAGAATGAAATCCGGCGAATCCTTACCCACTGCAGTAATTGGTTTAGATGGCCCACTTTTCCATCGCATAAGGTTGTTCCCCTCTCTCTTTCTGTATACTTTTCCCTCTATTTAGGATGATAACAGAAAAGAATGCCAATATTATGGCATTCTTCTTGTATTATGGAGCTATTCTATTCACAAGCATATGCCACTAGGCGAAGGAGTTCAAATTGACTTTTCATTAGTTGCAAGTAGCGAAGGGCCTATGGTGTAGTACGTTGAGTTTGGTACCACTAGTTCATAGTTTAAGTTGTGCCTCGGGTGTAAAATAGGTTCGATACCCTTGTAAAACCACGATGAGGCTGGCGATTGCTGTGGACCCTGAAATCATAAACATGACCAAGATCTGATAACGGACAGCTTGAATTGGATCAGCTCCAGCGAGGATCTGTCCAGTCATCATGCCTGGTAATTGAACTAAGCCCACCGTCTTCATGGAATCAATGGTGGGGATCATACCAGCCTTAACAGCTGCTTTGACCACAGATAGAGATGCCTTTTTGGGGTTAGCTCCCAAGGAAAGGGCTAACTCCACTTCCCCAAACCTGAGCTTAAATTCTGAGCTTAAACGGTTTAAGGTCACTCCACATGCGACCATACTGTTTCCGATGATCATTCCACTTAAAGGTATTAGGTACTGAGGTGTCGCTGGAATACCTATCAGAAGTAAGAGTATTAGAGAAAGGGCTTCACTGATCACGATTCCTATAAGGACAATACGCAGAACCCCTGAAATTCCTTTTCCTCGCTTCGCAGCATTCTGAGCGGCTACTCCCATCATTAAAGCGAGCATCAGCGCAGTATATATAAGATGATGGGAAGCAAATACGTACGACAAAACATAACCAGCGATCGTGAGTTGGATTAACGTCCGTACTACGGCGATAGCCAATTCTTTTTCTAAGCCAAGTTCTTGATACCGAGCTACAATCGCAGCCAACCCCACAAATCCTAGAGATAGGCTTAAGGCCAACCAGCTCATAACTCTCCCCCTAATTTTCCGGTATAAAAAACTTGGCTGACGCCAAGCTTAGCGAAGGCGACTGCCTAGTTGCACTTATGCGCTGGCCACGGATGGCCGAGTGTCCCTGTAGCCAAGGATGGCGAGAAGGGACCCACCCGAAACTTATACTTTCTGACTTGGTGTAAGATAAGATCGGCCTTCTTCTGTACTTGGTCCAGCAAAAAAATGCTTAGCCAGACCTTGTTCCATTACTCTCCCACGGTAGAGGAGTGTTACATCCTGGGCAATGCGCTCAGCTTGGTGTACGTCATGCGTCACCCAAATAACCGTCAGTTCTCGTTCGCGGCAGAGGCCAGCAATGAGAGTTTCCAGATGTTCACTGGCCTGACCATCCAAGGCAGAGGTTGGTTCATCAAGCAACAGAACTTCAGGATTATTAGCCAAGGTGCGGGCCAGGGACACTCGTTGTTGTTGCCCACCGGAAAGTGTATTGGGGTCGCGTGACACCCAATCTGGATCAAGCTGGACCAACTTTAGATAATGTCTTGGATCGATTAAGGTCATGTTGTCCTTTGCCCACAATCTAGGGCCATATAAAATATTTTCCTCGACGGTACCGGGAAAAAAGATTGGTTTTTGCATTACTATGCCGATTCGACGACGAAGCTCAAATACATTGATTTGACGGATATCTTTCCCATCTAGGGTGATCTCTCCGTGCTGAATCGAGCGCAATCGATTGATCGCATAAAGCAAGGTGCTTTTGCCACTGCCGGAAGGGCCGAGCAGAGCATGAATCATCCCAAGACGTACCGCCAAAGAAACCCCTTTAAGAATTTCCACATCTTGAGCGTCCTGCCGGAGGCTTAAACTGACGTCTTTTAATTCAACTTTCACTTGTCAAGGCCCAAAAGGCTTGCTCCATTACCATAGAAAATGGCATTCATTTCTGCTTGGGAAACATTCAGTTCCGTACACACTTGGGTTTGGAGGTCGAAGTACTTCTTGGCCCAGCCACGGGGGAACCAGCTGGAATCTGTGCCGAAAATAATCCGCTGCGGGCCGACGGTGTCCAAGGCCCGAGCAAAGAGATCTTTCAAGGATAACGGCTGAGGCATCCAGCGAATCCAATCGTTTGACCCAGAGGTGTCGATATAGACATTAGGGCTCGACCAAGCTAAGTGGAGAAGGTCTTGATAGTAACCTGCTCCGAAGTGAGGGATGACAAAGGGAATATCGGTATATTCCTGTGCCACCTCTGCCAAGGTAATCGGACTGATGCGGGGATGACGTACAATTCCTCCAGGACCGCCCAGCACTCCGAAATGAATCAAGACGGGGACTTTCCGATCCGCTAATAAGCGCCAAAAAGGTTTTAACTCCGGAGACTCAAACGGGAGCTTGGTTAAAGGACCAAACCATTTATACCCACTCAAACCCAGATCATCCAAAGCATGCTGCATTTCCTCCACAGCATTCGGATCACAGAGATCATGGTGAGCAAAGCCCATGAATTCTTGCGGATGCTGGCGTACAACGTCAGCGAGAACCTTGTTTCCACCGCCTGTCATGAAAACGACCTTTTCCAAATGGTGATTATGTACTTCTGCCACCCAACGCTCGCCTTGCACTTGAATCCCACGCATCTTTCTCTCAGGTTCAGGAAAGTCAAACGTTTCTCGCCAATGCTCTTTTAAATCCTTGGCGTAGGCCTTAACCAATGGGTGAAGCTCTCGTCTGGCCACACCAGTTTTCGCTGGAAAGTGGGCATGAAAGTCTAAAATGTGCTCCGGTTTTATGGCGAACTCCTCCTTAAAATAGGATGTGTCTTACTTGCCCAATCATGCTCAAGAGGGCTGCTCCAACAGAGGGGGGATAGCTTGGCTTAAGTATTTGAAGGGTAGGGAACTCCTCTTGAACAGTAGCTAGAAAAGACGGTTCGACGAACTCCCAAATACGCCCAATACCTCCAACTAGACCCACTTCTGTGCCGTTGGTTTTCCGTAGCAGAGCCATCGTTAATAAACCTAAAGCCCGACCGGACTCATCCAGAATCAATTTAGAGATAGTGTCTCCCGTCCGCGCGGCTTCAATAACCACTGGAACCAAAGCTGCCACTTCTTGGTTCGTACGTTGACCTCGGTAAATCCAGTCGCTGATACCCTGCACCTGCGCTAATCCCAAATGTTCAGTAATCATAGTTTCTAATTGGCTCTTAGGACCATACCCATCGAAGGATGCCATCGTTGCTGCTAAGGCTTTCCGCCCAATATCATAGCCGCTGCCCTGATCGCCGATGATATGTCCCCATCCGCCTACACGGAAAACTTTACCCTCAGGGTTAACCCCTAAGGCCACAGTTCCTGTTCCAGCCGCCAATACATTTCCGGAAAATTTCCCTCGCACAGACATCAAAGCTCCAAAGGCATCATTCTCCAGAACCACAGGAACCTCCTGGAAAGAGACCCTTGTTTCCAAGGCTAAGACCTTTAAGTTTTGCTTTAGGCCATCAGCCATGATCTTCCAATCCTCTGGCGTGTCAATACCGGCTAGGCTGATGCCGATTCCCTCCAGTGTTTCCGTTTGTAAGGCTTCGCGAATCCCCTCGCTAATATGCTGGACAGCTTGTTCCATCCCGACCACATGGTAATTGCTCGCTGGCTTGCGCAGGCTATGAAGCACTCGACCCGTTAAATCTAGTGCGACAATCTCTGTCTTACTGCCCCCACCATCCACCCCGATTTTTACACGCATCCCAGTCACTTCCCTATATTTTTACCGTTGAACGGCAACTTATTTAGAATTATAGCACGCGTCGTGCATCGTGCAGAACTTCTTTTTGTCAGATTATTAGCATGGTACACGCCGTAAGTCAATAGGTATAATATATAACCGATTTGGAGGGTAAATAACGTGCGTATTTATGTGTTATCTCGACGTAAGCTGGCCTTTGTGCTTCTATTTCTAATCACAGCAGGAGGTCTTCTCACCATCGCCCAGCGTTCCTTGACGACCCCATCTCTTGTTCGGGCTCCTGGCACTTATTATATGGCTCATACTCAAGAGAAAGTCGTAGCCTTGACCTTTGATGATGGTCCTGATCCGATTGATACTCCTGCTGTGCTGGATATCCTCAAAGAAAAGCAAGCCAGAGCTACATTCTTTGTCTTAGGACAGGCGGCTCAATCTAATCCTTACTTGTTAAAGCGCCTAATCTTGGAAGGACATGAAATTGGCAACCATAGTTTTAAACATGATTATCAGCAACGCCATTTAGTCGATGAAATGAATCAGACAGACCAAGCAGTTTTTGCTGCCACAGGGACTCACACCTATTTCTACCGTCCTCCAGGTGGATTCGCATCGAAAAGTCAAGTAGACACTATCAGAAATAATGGTCATATCGTAGCACTATGGAGCGTCGATAGCAAAGACTGGCGTAATCCCGGTGTAAAGCAGATCGTGGATAATGTTATAAAAAATGTTTTTCCAGGTGCCATTATTCTCATGCATGATGGCGGTTATCAGCGCACTCAGACCGTTAAAGCGTTAGGTCCGATTATAGTAGCTCTCCGAGATCAAGGTTATCGTTTGGTCACCTTGAGTGAGCTTAAAACGCTGGATTCTGAAATTAAGTAGCTCTTTACTCTCGAAGACTCAAATAAGTTTGAAAATTATTCGTTGGTAACAAACCCTCTGCCGAGAACTTCACCAGCATTTTGGACAATCATAAAGGCTTGAGGGTCTACTTCACGCACGGCTTGTTTGAGACGGCCTATTTCGGGTAGACTGACGACACAGATAATTACGTCTTTCGGCTCGCAAGAATACGCCCCTCTTCCATGCAAAAACGTCGCACCACGGCCTAAATCGACCATTATTCTGTCAACTAACGCTTCGGATTGGTCTGAAATAATGGTCACCGATTTCAACGGAACTCCACTCTGAATTACATCGAGAACACGGCCATATACGAACATCGTAACCAACGTATATAGAGCCACCTTTGGTCCAAGTATGACCCCCGATATCAGGATAATAACCCCATTAATGGCAAGAGCTGACGTTCCCATGGACACACCATACTTGCGCTCAATCACTTTGGATACAATGTCTGTACCGCCTAGGCTGCCACCAAAGTGAAATATAATGCTTGAGGAAATCCCAGAGATAACCCCTCCATAAAGAGCCCCCAGGAAAATATCGTTAATAACTATCGTCTGAACTCCTCTAAATAGATCCAAAAATAGTGAAAAAATTAGCAATCCCCAGATGGTCTTAAAGACAAATTTCTTATTCACCTCACGCCAGCCTAGAGCAAATAATGGAATGTTTAAAATCATGGTCATCAGTCCAATGGGAAGCTTCAGTGTATAGTATAACAGCAAGGCGATTCCGCCCACTCCACCTCCCCCTAAGCCAGAAGGAACAATAAAGCCCTGAACACCGTAAGCGGCGATGATGGCCCCTATTGCTATACTAGTGACCCCCAGGATGGATCTTGACCGCTTTGTTAACTTCAATGCTTACCCCCCTCTCCTATCTCTCAGCATACTTCATTATACCGACAATTGAAAGCAAACTAGAGGGGGTTATCCTGCTGAATCCCAAGAACAGTGTACTAAATGCCAAATCATAGAACCGCCGAGAACAGGCGGGCACTCGATTCTTTCAATCGTGCTGAGACTGGTCGAGATTGAAATACCTTAAGGTTGAGTTCGCTACTATCGTTTAAGTCCTGCTCAAAATCTAACATTAAGCGTTCAGCTAAGGATTGATCATACATAAAGGCGCAGATCTCAAAATGAAGATAAAAACTCCGATTATCTAGGTTGGCAGATCCTACCGAAGCAAGATGATTATCTATCACAAGGATCTTGGCATGAAGGATTCCTTTCATGTATTTGAAGATCTTTACACCTGCTTGAAGCAATTCTTCAAAATAGGAATGCATTGCCCAATACGTCACTTTGTGCTCAGGAATTCCTTGCACAAGAAGTCGCACATCCAAACCGCTAAGTGCTGCAGTTTTTAGGGCCATGATCAGACTTTCATCCGGGATAAAATAGGGGGTTTCTATGTGAACGCTGTGCTTAGCCATGGTTATCGCACTAAAAAAGCCCTGTAGAATGGACGTCCAGTTTGAATCTGGACCACTCGCTCCAATTTGAACGGGCAGAACCTGAGAAATGTTGCTCTGGGGAAAATATGAGGCACCTTGAATCTCTTGATGGGTCACGAAAAACCAATCGTTTAAAAAAATGGATTGGAGGCTAAGGACCGCTTCTCCTTCGATCTTTAGATGCGTGTCTCGCCAAAATCCGAGTTTAGCGTCGCGGGACAAGTACTCGTCCCCAATATTAAGACCCCCCATAAATGCGGTACGTCCATCCACCACCACAATTTTGCGGTGGTAGCGTATGTTCAGCTTAGAGGTAAGATAGGGAAAACGAATCGGGAAAAACCATTCAGCTTGAATCCCAGCTTGTCGCATGTTGCGCATAAAACCGCCAGCAATCGAAATACTGCCCATTCCATCAAGCAGGACACGAACTTCCACCCCAGCGGCCGCTTTACGGGCTAAGATCTTCAAAACGTCTGCGCCGATTTCATCGTCCTTAAAGATATAATAGCTCAGATGTATGTGCTGAATTGCTCCTTCTAAGGCATTAAATAACGCTTGAAATTTCTCACCGCCGTTTAATAGAACCTCAACCTGATTATGGATTGCCAAAGGGGCAAAGCCACTGTGTAAAAGAAGTCTGGCCAATTTTTGTTCCGCTTCTAAGCCAGGTTGGGGCGAAATATCGCCGTAATTCAAGTCGGTTTCTTGCTGACGTACCATTCTGTCTAAACGATTAGCTGGGATATGTTTATGGTGAAATAATAGTCCCTTGGTTTTCCGACCGAAGACCACATATAGGATGTACCCCAAGATAGGAAGAAAAGCGAGAATGCCGAACCAAACAACTGTTTTCGCTGGGTCCCGATTTTCTAAGAGCACCACTCTCCCAATCAACACAACTTGAAGGAAGATTAATGACAGCAGAAAAAGCCATACCATGTCATCACCGCCCTATCCGATTTGATTAACATTATAATCGTTTATATAAAGCTAACTAATGTTCTTTCCTGCATTTAATGATGCAGGCATTCACCTATTATGCACAATTTCTGCCCAATTTAATTACAGGAAAAGCGGCTAAGTATCGCAGGTTGCAAATTAAACAAGTAAAGCGCTCCCTTCGCTAAGAGAGACGCTTTCTTGGGTCCTAATATGCAGACAAATGATTATTTCATAACAAACGATACCCTACACCCGGTTCGGTAATAATATGCCTTGGGCGGGAGGGATCATGTTCAAGCTTGCGTCTAATCTGACCAATGTAAACTCGCAAGTACTGTACTTCCTTTTCATAAGACGGTCCCCACACCGTACGGAGTAACGATCTGTGGGTCATAACCTTTCCCGCATTAATCGCTAAATTTCTTACGATCTCATATTCAGTTTGGGTCAGCTTGATTTCGTGATCATCGATTGAGATTCGACGATGGACTAGATCAATGGACAAATCAGTAAAATGTAAAACAGGTTGTTCTTCGTCTCCGGCAATATGACGCATTGCCGCACGTATGCGAGCTAACAATTCACCCATCGCAAAAGGCTTTGTTACATAGTCATCCGCTCCAGAGTCCAGGGCGGTTATCTTATCTGTCTCTTGTTCTTTGACAGAAAGAATGATCACGGGCACTTTGGACCATTCTCGTAATTGGCGAACAACGTCAATTCCATCAATATCCGGCAAACCTAAATCTAAAATAACTAAAGCCGGGCTGAACATAGCTATCGCGTCAAGTCCTTCTTTTCCCGTACCGACGTCTTTTACAACATACCCATGGCTGGTTAAAGCCACACGTAAAAACCGCCGAATTTGTGTTTCATCATCAATAATTAAAATCCGCGGCCCTGCGTTTTCCATCTCAAACTCCTTCGTTCATAACAGGAACTCTACCCATTGCTTGATTGGATAAAGGTAAGGTGAACGTAATGGTCACCCCACCTAGTAGATTATTATTAGCCCAAATTTTCCCGCCATGCGCTTCAATGATTCCTTTACAAATAGCTAAGCCAAGTCCCGTTCCACTCACCTGAAGGGGGGAGTTGAGCCGATAAAATTTATCAAAAACTTTACTTAAATCTGTATCGGGGATCCCTTCTCCCTGATTAGCGACCGTTGTCTCGAGCTGGTTTTCTCTCTGCTGGGTCGTTACAACAATTTTACTCCCTTGTTCAGAATACTTTAACGCATTGTCCAACAAGTTAATGAGTACTTGTTCAATTAGAATACAATCTGCTTGCACCAACGGTAAGTTTGGCTGCACTTGAATGTCTAAGGGACGATTTGTTAAGGATTCTCCCAGTCTATTAACGGCAACGCCTATATTATCTTGAAGATCGCACCAATCTTTTTTTAATTTTAACATACCACTTTCTAGCCGGGCCATGTCTAATAAGTTACCAACAAATCTATTCATACGTTCTGCTCCATTTAGAATAATCTGTAAAAGATCTGTTCTGGCCTCAGGACTATAGACGAGATTTCGATCTTCTAAAAGCCCTGTCACTGCACCGATAATTGAGGACAAGGGGGTACGCAAATCATGAGAGAGTGAATTAAAGAGCGCCGTACGTAATCGTTCAGACTCTACTAAGGTAAGGGCCTGTCTTGCTTGTTCCGCTAATTTGATTCTGTTGATAGCCATAGCTGCTAACCCAACAAAGGCTTCTAATAAGCGAATACGTTCAGGGTCGAATTGCGCTTCAGATTCGTTAAAGCAAATACCTAGAACCCCTTGTACTCCCTGCTCTGTGCTTAGGGGCAAATATAGAGCCGCAGCAGCACCTAAGGTTTCCGTTCCTTTACCTGCTTTTTGTCCTTTTTCAAATACCCAGGTGGCAACAGCAAATTCGCTTTCATTCAAGAAATTATTAGCTCCTGAATCTTTCTGTAGTATCAATTTAGTATTTTCATTGGGTAGGAGCAACACCACTTGCCCCTCTAAGGTACCCGCAACGTTACTGGCAATACTCTCCAACACCGCATCCAGTTTATCCACTGCGGCAATATCCCTGCTTAGAGCATATAATGCCGAAACCCGGCTCTCCCGTTGCCGTGAATAATTTATTTGTTTTTTCAAGCGGGCAGAAAGAGTTCCCGTAATAATGCCCACGAGCATAAAGATCATGAAGCTGAGTAGATATCGAACATCAGCAACCGTAAACGTGAAAACAGGTGCGACGAAAAAGAAATCAAAGGTTATTACGCCCATAGCAGCAGTAACAACTGCGTAAAATCTGCCCCATCGAGCCGCACTTATTAAGACAGGTAGGAGAAAAAGCATTGAAATATTAGCAGGTCCAAGAAAGGAACTTATGGGGGTAATAAGCAAAGACAGCGAAATCATCATAAAAATTGACGCCAGATAGGGGATAACCGATAGAGTACGTCGTTGTTGGGGACCGATACCTTTATCTTTTACCTTTACTGCCGCCGATTTTTGGCTTTGTCCAGCTTCTTGTTGGCTCCCAGGGATAACGTGAATACTAATACCTTGACTACGGCGAATAACTCTATCAACGACCGAGCCGTGAACGATAGTCCAGAAGCGAGTATGCTCTGGTTTACCAATAATTATCTGGGAAACATTGCGCTTGTTAGCTAACTCCAAGATCTCTTCGGCTATATCATCCCCTGTTAGACCAATGATTTCTGCACCCAGCGTTTTCGCCAAGCGCAGGTTTTGGCCATTGAATCTCTTTCGGCTTCATTTCTAGAGAGGCGGTGAAGAGAGGGTTCCACATGCACAGCTAACCATTCCGCATTTTGGTTCGTCGCCATTCTTTTGGCTATACGAATTAACTTAGCGGAAAAAGGGCTAGCACTGATACAAACCAAAACCTTTTCCCCAGTGGGCCAGGGTCCGGCGATTCCATGAACCCGCATATAACATTCCAACTGGCGATCGACTTTCTTGGCAGTATAACGAAGGGCTAACTCCCTTAGGGCATTGATATTCCCAGCACGAAAGAACTTTTTTAAGGCCTCAGTCGCCTGTCCTGCAACATAAACCTTACCATCTTTAAGTCTTTGAATTAACTCTTCAGGCGGTATATCAATCAGTTTGATTTGGGACGCAGTTTCTAAAATTTGGTCAGGAACCGTCTCCCGCACCGTAATCCCTGTGATCTGGGCTACTATATCGTTTAAGGTCTCTAAGTGTTGGATGTTTAACGTGGTATAAACATTTATTCCCGCTGCCAATAATTCTTGGACATCCAGGTAACGTTTTTTATGTCGGGAACCTTTAAAATTGGTATGGGCTAGTTCGTCAACCAAGACAATTTGCGGACAACGAACAAGAATAGCATCTAAGTCCATTTCGTAAAAGACCTTGCCCTTATAATCATGAGGTCTCGTCGGAACAACCGGTAAACCTGCTAACATAGCCTCGGTATCTGCTCTCCCATGAGTTTCGACGAGACCCACAACCACGTCCAGCCCTTCCGACAATTTTTCTCCGGCCGCTTCGAGCATAGCATACGTTTTTCCGACCCCGGCGGCGGCCCCTAGGAAAATCGTAAGTTTCCCTAGGCCCTCCTTCTCAAGGCTGGCAAGTAACTCATCAGGGTCTATTCGTTTCTCTTTATCCATTTAGCCATCACCCAACCTATAGAGAATCTAAAGCCGTATTTAATTGTAACACATTTACCCGAGGCTCACCCAGAAACCCAAACTGCCTACCTTCAGTATACTGGTCTACTAAGGCCTGAACCTTTTGAACACTAACATTCCTTGCTTTAGCTACTCGGGCTACTTGAATTTGAGCAGCTTCTGGGGTAATGTCAGGGTCCAAACCACTAGCCGAAGCTGTAATCAAGTCTCCAGGTACGGGAGTCGTGGAAGGTAATCCGTTATCTGTTCTCACCTTTGCTGCTTGCTTGGCTGCAGAGTCTAAAAATGCTTTGTTGGTTGGTCCTAAATTAGAACCACTTGAATTAGCTGCATCGTAACCATCCTTACCTGCTGCTGAGGGACGACTATAAAAATAGCGAGCATCACTAAAGTTTTGCCCGATTAGGACAGAACCTATAGGTTGGCCTTCCTTGTAAGCCAGAGAACCCTCAGCTTGTTTAGGGAAGATAACCTTCGCTAGGCCTGTAACGACTAAAGGATAGGCGATACCCGTTAATAAAGTCATTACAAGTAACAACATAAAGGCCCTACCCATTGTTTTAAACATTTTATTTCTCACCCTTTCGTGTTCGCTTAGCTTAACCTCAACATAACCAACAGCATGTCAATCAGCTTAATTCCTATAAAAGGAGCAATGATACCACCTAAACCGTAGATCAAGAGATTACGCCGCAAGATGATATTAGCCCCCAAAGGACGATAGGTAATTCCGCGTAAGGCTAGAGGAACCAAGGCCACGATAATCAAAGCGTTGAAAATTACCGCTGAGAGAATAGCGCTTTGAGGTGTCGCTAGCCCCATAACATTTAGCACGCCTAATTCAGGGTAAGTTACTACAAACAAGGCCGGAATAATCGCAAAGTACTTGGCAATGTCATTGGCGATACTAAACGTTGTCAGGGACCCCCTGGTCATTAACAACTGCTTACCGATCTCTACAATCTCAATTAGTTTGGTGGGATTACTGTCAAGGTCCACCATGTTGCCAGCTTCTTTCGCTGCCTGAGTGCCGCTGTTCATTGCCACACCGACATCGGACTGGGCCAAGGCGGGAGCATCGTTCGTTCCGTCTCCAGTCATAGCTACCAAGTGACCTTTAGCTTGATACTCCCTGATTAATTTTAACTTTTGTTCCGGTGTTGCCTCGGCCAGAAAATCATCCACCCCGGCCTCGGCGGCAATAGCGGCAGCCGTTAACGGATTATCCCCGGTAATCATGACAGTCTCGATGCCCATGCGACGAAGCTCGGAAAACCTTTCTTTAATTCCACCCTTAACAACGTCTTTAAGGTAAATGACTCCTAAGGCTTGATCACCCTCTGCTACAACCAGCGGAGTACCGCCTTGTTTAGCAATGTTCTCAATTGCAGTTTTCACCTCAGGAGCCATTTCTCCGCCTTTTTCCCGCAAATATTTTTCAATCGCGTCCATGGCTCCTTTGCGGATTTCCCGGCCCTGTAAATCAACCCCACTCATTCGAGTTTGGGCGCTGAAGGGAACAAAGGTTGCTCCTAAGGCAGTGATATCTCGTTCTCGTAAATTAAATTTTTCCTTGGCCAAGATAACAATACTTCGGCCCTCGGGGGTTTCGTCCGCAAGAGAAGACAATTGGGCGGCATCTGCTAACCTTTCCGCCGATACGCCGGGAGCAGGTACAAATTCTGTGGCCATCCTGTTCCCGAGGGTAATGGTTCCGGTCTTATCCAAAAGCAATACCCCTACATCCCCAGCAGCTTCCACTGCCCTGCCAGACATAGCTAAGACATTACGCTTTAAGAGTCGATCCATCCCGGCTATACCAATAGCACTGAGCAGGCCTCCGATTGTAGTGGGGATTAAACAGACCAGTAAGGCAGCAAGCACAGGGATGGATACAGTTGCCCCAGAATAGATGGCATAAGCCTCTAAAGTAGTAACTGCTAGTAAGAAGACAATGGTCAATCCGATCAACAAAATGGTTAAGGCTATTTCATTCGGCGTTTTCCGGCGCTTAGCTCCTTCGACTAGGCTGATCATGCGGTCCAAGAAAGTTTCACCCGGATTGGCGGTGATCTTCACCTTGATCCAATCCGAAAGTACCCTGGTGCCTCCCGTGACGGCACTGCGGTCGCCGCCCGATTCTCGGATCACCGGAGCAGATTCACCAGTGACCGCGCTTTCATCAACCGAAGCAATGCCCTCAATAATTTCTCCATCGCCGGGGATGAATTCCCCTGTCTCCACAAGTACGATATCACCCTTAACCAGTTTGGCCGCCGAGATATTTTCTGTTTTTTCTCCGACCACCTTTTTGGCAATCGTGTCACTCCTGGTTTTACGTAGGGATTCAGCCTGTGCCTTCCCTCTTCCCTCAGCTAGAGCTTCGGCGAAGTTTGCAAAAAGAACGGTAATCCATAGCCACGCTGCAATCTGGACGTCAAACATAAAGGTTCTCATAAGTCCGCCCATATCTCTTATAGCAAAGTAAGTGGTCAATACCGCTAAGATCTCTACTACTAACATGACTGGGTTGGTCCACATGGTCCGAGGATTTAATTTCGAAAAGGATTCTTTAATAGCCCTTGCTAAAATCGCACCGGTAATGCTTGACTTTTTAGTACTCATAGTTTTCTCACTCCTCCTTAAAAGGCCTTTCCAGCCAGCATTAATAGGTGCTCAACAATGGGCCCCAGAGCCAGAGCTGGGAAAAAGGTCAAGGCTCCTACAATTAAAACGACTCCAGCCAAGAGACCAGAAAATAAGCCTCCGGTGGTCTGAAAAGTCCCTGCACCGGCTGGGGTTATTTTCTTGGTGGCCATATTTCCCGCGATAGCCAGAACCAGTACAATGGGGCCAAAGCGACCAATAAGCATACACATGCTAAGGATAATGTTGTAAAAAACGGTGTTGGCATTTAGTCCTGCAAAAGCGCTACCATTATTTGCTGACGCAGAAGAAAAAGCATAAAGTATTTCACTTAAGCCATGGGGTCCGGGGTTGAGGATCGAAGAGGTCCCTGCCGGAATGAGCACAGCTAAGGCGCTACCTATTAAAATACAGGCTGAAGGAATAAGCACAGCTAGGATGGCCATCTTCATCTCAAACGACTGTATCTTTTTACCCAGGTATTCTGGCGTTCGACCGACCATAAGTCCTATTATAAACACCGTTAAAATCACAAACATCAACATAGCATATAAACCTGACCCGACACCGCCGAACACCACTTCACCCAACATCATCTGGAGCATGGGTGCGAGTCCTCCTAAAGGAGTAAGGCTATCATGCATGGCATTGACAGCACCTGTGGATGTTGCTGTGGTTACCGTAGCAAACAAGGCTGAGTTGACAACCCCAAACCTTACCTCTTTACCTTCCATTACAGAGGAACCAGTTATGCCAATATGGCTGATCAGTGGGTTGCCCACTATTTCGGCGCTATACGTTGTGCCAAGCATTAACAGCAACAAAATCAACATCGCCCCGAAAATGACCTTACCTTGCTTGGAATCCTTTAACATCTTGCCAAAGGAAAAAGTTAACCCCACAGGGATAAGCAGTATATATAACATCTCCAAAAGATTACTAAATGGGGTAGGGTTTTCGAAGGGATGAGCGGAGTTAGCGTTCATGAATCCACCACCGTTAGTCCCAATCAATTTAATAGCTTCCTGCGAGGCTACTGGCCCCATAGCTAATGTTTGACTCGTTCCTTGAATGGTATGCACTGTGAGATAGGGAGAGAAGTTTTGAATCACCCCTTGGGAAACCAGTAACATGGCCCCCACTATGGCCATAGGTAAAAGTATCCATAGTGTAGAACGAGTTAGATCTGACCAAAAGTTACCGATTGATTTGGCTTGGTGGCGACTAAGGCCCCGAATGAGAGCGACCAAAACCGCTATGCCTGCGGCAGCCGAGAGAAAGTTATGCACCGTTAAGCCAGCCATTTGGCTTAGGTAGCTCATGGTCGATTCACCCGCATAGGCCTGCCAGTTGGTATTTGTATTAAAACTGACGGCTGTATTCCAGGCTAGATCCCAGTTCAGTCCTCCGAATCCTTGGGGGTTAAAAGGCAAGTGCCCTTGCACTAGGAGAAGTAGGAAGAGTGAGATGATACCCACAAAACTAAAGGCCAAAACGGATAGAGCATATTCCCGCCAGTTCATTTCTTTTTCGCCATCAATCCGGCAGATGCGATAAATTAGCCTTTCCAGCGGTCCCATCACCCTGTCCATGAAGGTTTGCTCACCTTGGTATACTTTGGACATATACCCACCCAGCGGAATGGCTAAAGCGATGAGCACCACAAAGTAAAATGCCATTTGAATAAAATCGTTACTCGTCATTACAATTCCTCCGCTTTCATTAGTGTGTAACCAAGATAGACCAAAAGGCCGATGGCCACGATACCTCCTAAAATCATATCAGACATTTATCTTCCCCCTTTATCACTTCCTGGACACGTCCACTTGTATAAATAGTTGAATAAGCTTCCACCTCGGTAGGGGTAGACTCACCCACCGAAGTCTCGATGTTTATCTTTAGCTGGACGAGTTCACTGATGTTATCGCCAAAAAAGTTATCGTCAAATAGGTTTATATGCTTTTTTTCATCATTAAAGTAGATTACCTTTACTTTGTCTGGCAAATCACACCCTCGCCAATCCATTTCTCTGTGATCATCGTTAGGGGCAGTCCGGTGATAAACATCTTCAAGGAATGCTAATATCTTATCTGTTAGCATTTCCTTACCAACGGCAATCCTAACCCTTTCGATGATCTCAAAAATGGCAACTAATGAAACCCCTACAATGATCCCCTCTAATAAGTAGTTCAGCATGATTTATCCTCCTTAGTTTTCCTCGTCTATTGGATTCATCAACAAGAACTACCATGATTTGCTGTGCATAGTTTACCCTCCTTGGCGACTGATTACTCTAAAAGCACCCTTATTATAGAGCCGTTGCCCATCAAAACAGTGTAAAATAAACAGTGCAAACCATAAAGATTAAGTAAAGATTCTTAGGACAAAATCCGACTATACTAATAAAAGGTAAAATATCCATTAACACTTCTGACACAAAAAAACCAGCTTAAAAGCTGGTTTTTTTGTGCTATTTAGCAACATTGCAGTTATCTTTCTCTTTTTTGGGTGGCTCACTTAAATGATAGGGCACACTTGCAATTACATAACTTTTATTGAAAAACAACACAGATTTTAATATCAAACCGGATTGGTTATGAAGAAAGTACTGCCACCATTTATGGGTAATAAATTCCGGGATCAATATCATGATAAGTTCATGAGGTTTGGTGGATTTTTCGACCTCATCCAAGAAATCTAAGAGTGGAGCTATCAAGGATCGATAAGGACTACAAACCATCACTAAAGTAATACCCGAATAATATATTTCCCATCTAGCTTTTAACTTTTCTGCTTTTTCATCATCTAATACTATATGCACTGCGGTCACATCATCGCTAATTGATGTCGCATATTCAATGGTATTCGCTACTACTTTGGTAAACGTAGCGATTGGTACAATAACCTTTATGTGCTCGGGGTGTTCGAAAGCGTGATTATTATCTACCCTTAGCTTTTTAGCAATATCTTTATAGTGTTTATGAATTTTCAAAAGTGTCAGGACAAAGAGTGGTATTAAAAAAATAACGAGCCAAGCACCGTGCACGAACTTGGTTGTTGCTATAACAGCTAGGGCAACCCCACTTAAGGCTGCTCCCAACCCATTGACCATTATATTGCTTCGCCAGCCATCCTCTTTAGACTTATACCAGTGAACGACCATCCCCACTTGAGATAATGTAAATGACAGAAAGACTCCGATAGCATAGAGGGGAATTAGAGCATGCGTATCTCCGTGGAAAATAACCAGCAGTACTGCAGAAAGTGTCGACAAGGCAACAATACCATTGGAAAAGACCAATTTATCGCCGCGCGCCGAAAACTGTCGTGGCACGTACCCATCTTTGGCAATGAGACTAAATACTAACGGGAAATCATTATAACTCGTATTGGCTGCTAAGATAAGAATAGCGGCCGTGCTGGCCTGTAATAAGTAGTAAAACCACCCTCGACCCGTTAAGATTCGGGCAATTTGGGATATGACCGTCTCGCTGGTATTAGGTGTAACGTGAAGAGTCTGGGCTAAAAATGTAGCTCCACCGAACAAAAAAACGATAATAATTCCCATCACTACGAGGGTACGAGCGGCATTCCGGGAACGGGGTTCCTTAAAATTAGGCACACCATTACTTATAGCCTCAACTCCGGTTAACGCCGTACACCCTGAAGAAAACGCTTTAGCCAGAATCCAGAGAGTAATATAGGATTGAGGAGCTGAACCCAAAATAGGGTTCAACGGTGCCAATGGAATCGGCAACCCCAATGTACGTTTGTAAATACCTATCACGATTAACGTCAGAAGAGAGAAAATAAAAATGTACGTCGGTAGGGTGAATATACTAGCTGCTTCTTTAATTCCTCTAAGGTTAACAATCATTAACACTAAGACGGAAAGCAAACATAAGGCTATTGTATGTGGGAGTAGACTGGGGATCGCGGACGTGATGGCAGCTACCCCTGAGGCAATACTTACCGCGACCGTCAATATATAGTCGATCACCAGAGAAGACCCAGCTACCAACCCGGGGATTTGACCCAAATTATCTTTAGCAACAATATAGGCGCCTCCACCTGAAGGGTAGGCGAAAATCGTTTTACGATAGGATAAAATTAACGTAACTAAAAGTAACAGAATGGCTCCCGCGATGGACAATGAAAAAGACAATGCAAAAGCTCCTAGAGGTGCTAGAACCCAGAGTATTTCTTCCGTAGCATAAGCCACTGAGGATAGGGCATCGGAGGAATACACAGCCAGGGCTTTGATTTTAGTCAGCTTCTCGTGTACAAGTAATGAATTATGCAGTGGTTTGCCGATCAAGAGGTTTTTAAGACGAAACATGTCGATCCCCTTTCGTATTTCTGACGAGGTTTATTGAATACTGAGCACAGTAAACTCTTTTTACTGCCGAAACTTACTCTAGCTTACCCAATAAAAGACTATTTACTTCTAATGCAGACTTATTATAGATCCATCGCAGATCCAATGCACATAAAATCTCCATAAAGAACAAGGTAAATAACGTAAAGAAAATATAAAGATTTCTTAAAAATAGTCAGAAATATCCATTATTTATTAAGGCCGAATGGAAAGAGACCTCGGGCTTATAGCCCGAGGTCTCTTTATCAATATCGATCGAATTGGTGGGTTAATTATTTAACATGCCTTATAGAGGTAGGGCCAACCAAATGACGTAAAACCACGCTAAGACAATATATGGTAACAGATTCTGTCCGCCGACTATGGATCTTACGGAAAAATCAGGAACAGACACCCTCGCAAATCGGCTCTCGGTGTCAAATTTGAGCGAATATAAAGAAGTTAGACTAATTTAACTTTTATATTGATGGATAATGGGAGGTTGGCATCCGAATGGTGTAGGTGGGCATTTAGCTAAAAGAAAGCACCCAGGAAGAATAATTAAAAAAATCACTTTAACTCTTAATACTCTGCAATTCGAAAATTCTCTTAGATGATATTTAAAGTAACCGATAACCAACCCCAGGCTCAGTAATAATATGGCGTGGTCTGGATGGATCTTTCTCTAGCTTTCGCCTAAGCTGCCTCATATAAACCCGGATATACTGATTATCATCCTCATGAATAGATCCCCAAACGGTACGGAGCAAAAACTGGTGTGTGAGGACTTTTCCGGCATTTACAGCTAGGTGTTTCACTAAGTCATACTCAGTAGGCGTTAACTTCACTTCTGTTTCGCCTAGTTTAACATGGCGTCGAGCAAAATCTATGGACAAGTCGTCAAATCTTAATGTCGGTTCTTCATTTGTACTAATTGTATGACGCAGGCTGGCGCGTATGCGGGCCAACAGTTCGCCCATACTAAACGGCTTAGTCACATAGTCATCTGCACCGGAATCAAGGGCTGCAATCTTATCGAACTCCTGATCTTTAGCTGATAGAATGATTATGGGTACCTTTGACCATTCCCTTAACAAGCGAACAACCTCTTGTCCATCAATATCCGGCAATCCTAAATCTAAGATTACTACATCTGGGCGAAATAGCGCTACCTCATCGAGACCCTTCTGACCCGTTTCAACGTCCCTAACATCAAAACCATGGCTTGTTAAGCTAACCCGTAAAAACCGACGAATTTGTGGTTCATCATCAATAACTAGAATTCGCGGTCCTTTATTCTCCATCTCAAACTCCTTCATTCATAACAGGCACTTCATCCATGGATTTATTGGATAAAGGTAAGGTAAACGTAATTGTAACCCCACCGAGTCTATTATTTTTAGCCCATATTTCCCCACCGTGTACTTCGATAATTCCTTTACAAATAGCTAAACCAAGTCCCGTTCCACTCACTTGAAGTGGGGAGTTGAGCCGGTAGAATTTATCAAAGATTTTACTCAAATCAGGGTCTGGAATACCTTCGCCCTGATTAGCCACCGTTGTCTCTAGCTGTTTTCCTTTCTGCTGGGTAGTGACAACTATTTTACTACCTTGTTTAGAATACTTTAGGGCATTATCCAACAAGTTAACAAGTACTTGCTCAATTAAAACACAATCTGCCTGCACCAAAGGTAAGTTCGGCTGTACTTTAATGTCCAAGGGACGATTCGTTAATAAATCTCCAAGCCTATTAACCGCAACCCCTATGACATCTTGAAGATCGCACCAATCCTTTTTTAATTTCAGCATACCGCTTTCTAGCCGTGCCATGTCTAAGAGGTTACTGACAAACCTGTTCATACGTTCTGCTCCATTGAGAATAATTTGTAACAAATCATGTCGGGCCTCGGGACTATACACGACATTCTGATCTTCTAGCAGCCCTGTGACTGCACCAATTATGGAGGCCAGAGGGGTACGCAAATCATGAGAAAGTGAATTAAAGAGCGCAGTACGTAATCGTTCAGATTCTACCAAGGTAAGTGCCTGCCTTGCTTGTTCTGCTAATGTAATTCTGTTGATAGCCATAGCGGCTAACCCAACAAAGGCCTCTAATAAGCGAATACGTTCAGGGTCAAATTGCGCTTCAGATTCGTTAAAACGAATACCTAGAACCCCTTGTGCTCCCTGCTCTGTGCTGAGGGGCAAATATAGCGCCGCAGCGGCTCCTAAGGTTTCTGTTCCCTTACCCGCTTTTTGTTTGCGATCAAATACCCAGCTCGCAACCGCTAGTTCGCTATCATTTAAGAAGTTATTAGCTCCCGAATCTTTCTGAAGAACCAATCGAGCATTTTCATCCGGTAGGAGCAAAACTACTTGACCCTCCAAGGTACCGGCAACATTATTAACGATACTCTCCAACACCGCATCGAGTTTATCCACTGCGGCAATATCCTTGCTAAGAGCATATAACGCCGAAACCCGGCTCGCTCGTTGCCGTGAATGCTTCACTTGGGTTTTTAATCGATCGGAAAGAGTTCCTGTCATCAAGGCCACCAGTATTAAGATCGCGAAGCTAATTAGATAACGCACATCGGCTACGGTAAAAGTAAAAATAGGTGGGACGAAAAAGAAATCAAAGGTTATCACTCCCATAATGGCTGTGATAACTGCGGGAAATCTTCCCCAACGAGCCGCACTTACTAAAACGGGTAGGAGGAAAAGCATCGAAATATTAACGGGTCCAAGAAAGTAACGTATGGGGATGATGATCAAAGAGATCAGTATC